>CAMDSS010000048.1 GCA_945907085.1 Cyanobium sp. NIES-981
CCCCAGGTGTCCTCCGAAGCCGGATCGCTGCTGCTGTGGCCGGTGATCAAGATCCCTTCCCCCAGCCCCGCTTCCTGGCGAACCGCATACAGGCCAGTGCTTTGGTTGCCCTTCAGGAATACCCCCCCGGCCTGGTCATGGGAAGTTGCTGGCTCCGATGCGGGCGATTCAGCCAGGGGTTTCCAGCCCAGGCGCCCTTCGAGGGACCGCAGGCTGGCAATGGCTTGGCTGGCCGAAGGAGCCATCACCCCCACGGTGAACCACTCACAGCGGCCCATGGCCTCCTGCAACGCTTGGACCAAGGCCGTGGTCTCGTCCTCCGTGAGGGCGGGTGCGGTGCGCAACCCTCGCAGCGAGATCAGGCTGGTTGGGCTAGGGACGTTCATGGCCTGAGGACAATCGCCTGCCACTTTGCAGGAGCCAAGGCAGGGTTCAAGCCGCCTTAGCATCAACAAACGCCTGCTGGATTGTGCCTGGAACTGCAAAACCCCAGCCCCGGCGCATCACCGGTCCTGTCCCCTCCTCGAGGCCCACGGATCTGGGTGGTTGCGGCGTGCTTTAACGAAGCGGCCGGCATTCGAGCGTTCATTGCCGCCATTCGAAGCCAACCGGGGATCGAGCGGTTGGTTCTTGTTGACGACGGCTCGAAGGACACCAGCGCAGGCATCATTCGCAGCCTGATCACGCAGGATCACCAAGGGGGATCGGCGTCGCCCTGTGAGATCACCTTGATCGGCCTAACCCGCAACTTTGGTAAGGAGGCGGCGATGCTCGCCGGCTTGGATTTTGCCAAGGGACAGTGCGATGCGGTGATCCTGATGGATTCGGATCTCCAACATCCGCCAGCGCTGATTCCTGAGATGGTGGCAGCCTTTCAGGCCGGTGCCGAGATCGTCACGGCTATCAGGAAGAACCGCCAAGGTGAATCGGGCCTGAAGGTTGCTACCTCCCGCTGGTTTTACTCCCTGTTCAACAGCTTGGTGGATTCCATTCAGCTTGTTGATGGCGCTGGAGATTACCGATTGCTGAGTGCCCCTGCCCTCGAGGCCCTCACGCGCCTTCGCGAAGGCGTGCGCTTCTCCAAAGGGCTATTCCCTTGGATTGGCTTCAAGAATGTGGACCTGCTGTTTGACTGTCCGACCCGGACAAGCGGCTCAACCTCCTGGACGATGAGCAGGCTTTGGAACTATGCCCTGGATGGAATCTTTGGATTTTCGCTTGTTCCGCTGAAGGTTTGGTCGCGGCTGGGGGCGATTATTTCAGCGTCAAGCGTTGTTTATGCAATCTATTTTGCAGTCCATACCTTGCTCTATGGGGCCGATGTGGCGGGCTTCCCAAGCCTGATTGTTGCTATCACCTTCTTGGGAGGTATTCAATTGATTGGTATTGGCATCCTTGGTGAATACATCGGCCGCATTTTCCTTGAAGTCAAGGCCAGGCCCGTCTATTTGGTCCGGTCGATTGAGGGCTCCAAAACGTCTACATCTTCAGTCGCTACGTCTACTACGTCTTCGGCAAGTTGAGCCATGGATTGGTACTCCCTTTGGCGCCAGGGTGAAGCGTAAAAGCTTAAAGACAGGTTGTAGCGACCATCGATGGTCCCTTCGGAATTCGCGCCGTCTCGTTTTGATCCATTCGAAAGAGATCGCTTGGCAGGGTGGATTAATAGCAATGGGGCCGTAGCGCTGTCGCTACCAGCCATGGGGGGATGATTCGAGAGGCGCGCAAAAGAAGCACTAAGCGTTGAACCTGCCATGCGACCCGTAAAAAGCACTCCGGCAAAGGTGCTATTGGTGGCAATCTTCTTGCATTTCAGTGATGGTCGTAATGCTGTTGAAAGCAGGCTGAGGATCAGCCACTTGAGCAATCCACCCGACAGGAGGGCTTCAACCCAGGCCGCGCTGGAGATGGCGGTGGGCCAGGGTTCGCAGATACTGCGTAGCCAGACGGGCCGCAGGTCTGGTTCGAGTTTGAGGAGTTCGCGCCAGACCAGCGGCACCAAGTGAATGTGTTGATGGCCATCCAGGTAGATGGATTGGGCGCTAAGTAGGGACTGGAATCTGAGGATTTGCGCTTTGATTTCTGTTGCTAATTGGCGAGAGAGGTTGCTGGTATGCCTTCTTGGCCAAAGGGAGGCCAGGAGCAGTCGGCCAAAGCCAAGGTTCAGGCAGCCCTGGCCATTGACAAGCAGGGGGATCTCGGCCGGAGCAGAGATCGGCGGCCCTTCGCTCAGCACCAGATGGAGGTAGAGCTTGAGTCCTGGACGGCCGCGCAGCCCAGCAATGGCGTGGGCCACGGCTGGGCCGGCAACCATCAGGCTGGCACCCTGGAGTTGGCCGGCGTCAGCCAGATCGAAAATCGCGTCGTTGATGGCTTCATCAAGGCCGAGATCATCGGCATGGCAATGAGGCCGCCTGCGGCCAATCCCTGGTTGCAGTCGGACCACATGGTCCGCTGCGAAGGTCCAAACCCCGTAGTTCACCGCCGTTGGCGTGAACACAAGAATCAGGATGGCCATGGGGCTCTTGGCCCATGGAGCAAAGACTGCCGGTAGCAGCAGGCTTAGAACCACATTCAGGGCCAGCTGCAGCAGCAGCCAGCGCCGGGGGAAGACCTTCCCTTTGGTTTGCTTCCGAAAGCTGACCTTGGAGTGGGCCAGGTAGCTCCACAGAGACGCCACCAAAAAACCCGTGAGGTTCGCTACTGGTAAGGGCACCCCAAGACGGGGTAAGCAGACCAGGACCAGGGCGTGCAGTCCTGCTGAGATGCCTCCGACGAGCCCATAGAGACTGAGATTGGCGAGCACGTTGCTTCTAACCCTGGGGTTTGGCAGAAGGGATTGGGCGATCCGGGTTCACGGAGTAAAGGCTGTAGCGGCGGAACGCTTTAATTTTCTTTAAGCGTTCTTGAATCAGGGAGCTGACCTCAGGATCTTGATCATTACTGATGGCCACAATGAGACTATCCTGCTTGTCTAGGCGATCGATGAGGGCTGATGTGCTTGGTATGGCAGAGAGATTGCCATTGCTATAGAACGATGCGGAGTATGGATACTGTCCTAAGTAAACTAATGGCGCAGCCTTGTTAGCGCTGTTGATGCCACGCTTGGTACCTCCGTTGGTAAGTCGGGATTGGTAGTAGTGAATGAGGGAGCGCTCAGACTTGCGTTCGCCATAGCCAGTGATTGGAAACACAAGAACGAACACCAGGGAGACGACTAAGACCATTGAGAGGCCTGTGGCCAGCAGCTGATCCACCCGGCGCGGGTCTTTGCGAACCAGGTAGTAGCCACCCAGCAAGGCGAGTGCCGGAATACCTGGGAGCACATAGGGCATGATGATGTTGCTCGCAAATGTAAAGAAGACTGCAGGCATGAGCCCCCATGCGAGCAGGTAATTTCTCCAAGCTATCTGATTGGAATTGATTAGTACTGCTGAAGAATTCAGGGGCAGCGAGAGGCTTGTTTTTCTCCGTTTGCCAAAGCATAAGAATCCTGGAATGATTACGGTCCAAGGGATTAGCATTAAGAGCAAAAACAACCAGATCATTCCCCGTGGATAGATATGGGCATTGCCGTATAGATCGCCATCCCAGCCCGAGATCAAGAATCTCTTGATGTGTTCTCCAACCAGGAAATAATTCAGAAAGCCAGGGGTTTTTTGCTCGGCCGCCAGATACCAGGGCGCTGCAACGGCCAGGCTCAAAATGAAACCGCGGACCCAGGGCAGGCGACGCACCTCCGGCCAATAGGAACGGCTGGCCAGCAGCCAGGCTCCAATCGCCAACCCGGCCAACACCGGCGCCAAGGGCCCTTTGGCCAGCAATCCCCAGCTAAGGCTCACAAAAAATAGCCAACGGGCACGGTTTTGAAGGCCATGCAGTTGGTTGGGTTGGACGGCTAGCCAGAAGCTCCACATCGACAGCGTCATGCCGAGCGTTAAGGCCATGTCGGTCATGACAGCGCCCGACGAGAAGTAATAAATCAGGCAGCCCGTCAGCAGGGATACGGCGATAACGGCTTCACGAATGGAACGGCGGGCTGCCAGGTCCCATACCAACCATCCCCCTAAAACCCCCAGGATCCAATGGGGCAGGCGGGCCGTGAATTCATTCACCCCAAACAACTTGAAGCTCAGGGCCGTGCACCAAAAGGATAGGGGTGGTTTTCCCCAAAAAGGAATCCCCGGACGAAACCATGGCGTGATCCAATCGCCACTCTCTGCCATCATCCGGCCAATGTCGGCGTAGCGAGCTTCCGTTGTATCCATTAGGGGATAACTTGCAAGCACGATGAGCCGTGCGACAGCAACTGCAAAAACAAGTAGAAGCAGTGGGTTTCTAGCGAACCAGTGGATGGTTGAAACTATGAATTTGCTCAGCGCTTCAAGCGACTTCTTTGATTTGCAAATCATTGACATTGCTTCAGCTTACGATGCTTTGGATATTCTTGATGGATGATTTTATTAAGAAGTGAGCATCTTTTCTGCCTATAATTGAACAGTCAGTATTTGTGCATATAGAGGGATTGATTCCGAATTTTGTTAGCTCTCGTTCTGTTCCCAGGAGGTAGATTTCTCCGCTTTGATTCTTGCTGGGTACTTGACTGAGGACTTCGTGAGGGTGATTGGCAAATATTGCAGGTTTATTGCTGTATATAAGAACGCTGTAGCGCTTAAATCCTACAACCACGATCGAATCATTTGTTTTTGCATTTTTGCCAGCTAAAAACCCTAACTCACGGATCGGCAAGAGTCGCTCGTGGTCAATGATTGGTGAGAGTATGGGTACAGCTGTAGAGAGAAGCGCTAAAATTGTTGCGGCATTTGGTGCCCAGGACCATCCTAGTTTTGAAGGATTAAGGGCAATCCAGGCTAGTAATGCTGATGATACGCTGGTCGATGCAATTAATATTATAAGTGATTCAGAGGCCAGTATTGATGCGGCTAAATTTGGATAATCGGCAGAGGATTTAATGATTAGCTGCGCACTGGATGTGGCTATCGCAGCGACTGCGAAAAGTCCGCAATTAACCCACGTGCTGAGTCGGATTCCCTTCGGTAATGGTCTTGAGTTGCCAAAAGGCATGAACAAGAATGCAATAAGCAGGCCTCCAGCTGGTACCACTGGCAAGATATAGCCGGCCAGTTTTGTTGCTGCAGCTGAAAAGAAGCCAATGATGACTACGAGCCAAACGAGTGCAAAAAGCGAAGAGTCATCTGAATCTGTATTGGATTGCCAGGTTTCATGCCTCCAGAACTGAAGCTTTAGCACCGCAACCGGCAAGTAAACAGACCAAGGGAGCAGAAGTAAAAAAAGCCATGGTAGGTAAAACCATGGGGGGCCTGGGTGGGAATAGATGACAGATGTAAATCTTTCGAAGTTGCTGAAGCCAATGAATTTGCTAAGAAATTCAAATCCATTGGCCTCGCTCGCCATTGCATACCATGGAAGCACAACTCCGCAAAACAATGCGATCATTGGCAGCCATGGCGTGCTTCTAACTTGTTGAATCAGCCGTCTTTTTAATAGTAAAAAGAATATAATTGTAAGTCCTGGAAGCAATACGCCCACGGGGCCTTTCGCTAAAACAGCAATGCCAGAGAATAAGGCAATGCATACATGCCCGATTCTGCGTTGAGACAGTGATTCGCCGGATTTAAGAACCAGCAGGAATCCCAGCAAAGCAAGGGTGATTGAGCTGGAAAGAAACATATCCGTGACCGAGGTTCTCCCCCAGCCAATCCAGCCCGGGCTCAAGGCAAGAATTGTTGCCGCCAGCAAGGCGCGAGATACCCGCTCTTGCGTGCCTTCAGATTTCGTTGATAGCCGTAGGACTGTTCCAAAGACTGCAAACACAGTTGCACTTGCAGCGAGCGCAGTAGGCAGTCTCGCCGCCCAAGTTGTCACGCCAAATAGTCGATAGCTCAATCCAACCATCCAATAGCCCCACACCGGATAGTCAAAAAAAGTTTTTGTATTCCAGCGTGGTGTTATCCAATCGCCAGTTATTAGCATTTGACGTGGAATTTCAGCAAATAAACCCTCTGTTTTATCCATGAAACCCAGGGTGCCTAATTGGTTAAAGAAGG
The DNA here is from genome assembly GCA_945907085.1 of Cyanobium sp. NIES-981. GTDB lineage: Bacteria > Cyanobacteriota > Cyanobacteriia > PCC-6307 > Cyanobiaceae > Cyanobium_A. Next base: position 6,090 of record CAMDSS010000048.1, read on the forward strand.
CAATGAAGCAAAGACCTACAAGGGCCAAGATTGAGATTCCAATCGCCTTTTTCTCACTGAACTCCCCCTGACCTGCTTTTGCCCAACGGAATGGATTCATTGTCAAAACCTAGGGCGTGTTCCAGACAAACCGACTGGAGGCAGCATAATTCCAAATAAATACCACAAGGATGCCTGCTAGTTGGGCCGTTATCAAATCAGTCGACACAAAGCGATGAAATGCTGAGGCTACCCCTACATTGGCCAGGACAGGCAAAGAAGCTACAATCAAAAACTTTAATAAGCCTTTGAAGAGAGCCGTCCCTTTTAGGCGTTGAAATCGAAATGTTAGAGTGTTATTAATCATGTAATTGGAGCTTGCAGCTGTTATCACGGCAATTGGTAGGGCCTGCTCAAAATTGATTCCGCCTATCACCATGAGTACTTGGTTGACAACCAGTTGTACGAAGACCCCACTTGTGCCAACAAGTCCAAAGCTGATAGCTCGACGCGGAAGTAGTCGAAAAGTGAGATTGTGGAGGACTGAGATTAGAAAGTCCCAGAATATGGCTATGTCAAGTTTTGAGTTCCCATGGGTTCTGGGTTTGAAGGTTAGCGGAACTTCTGAAACGTTCAGATTTCCTTTGCTAATGGCCAAAAGTTCGTAGAGAAATTTGAATCCGTTGACGTCTACTGCCCTGACGAATGGCATTGCCCTGTCTAGTCGTAGTGCGAAAAACCCACTCATGGTGTCAGTGAGTCGGGAATAGGATTTGTTGAGACTATACCTAGCTATTGCATTGGCTAGGCTTGATCCCTGCTCCCTTCTGCTACTCAGGCCCTTTATCTCCGCTTCTGCATGGAACCTGCTGCCAACGATTAGATCGAAGCTACCTTTGATTAATGTGTTCAAAGTTAGGGTTACTGCGGCCGGATCGTGCTGTCCATCGCTGTCCATGACGAGAGCAAGGTCTCCTGCGGCATCGAGGAGTCCCTCTTTGATGGCACTGGCTAGGCCTGCCCTCCCCATGCGGCGAATGAGGCGTACCTCTGGAATCTTCCGGGATAGTGACTTGACCAAATCCCCTGTTCCGTCGGGCGAGTCGTCGTCTACAACTAGAATTTCAAGTTCGAATTGATCTTTTAGTTTCAGTAGGGACTCGATAATTGATACAATATTTTCGGCCTCGTTGTATGTCGGGAGTATGATCGATACCAGCTCCTTGTCTTCATCCGACATGAAGATAGTTGAGGCTATCTCCATGTCTGTGGCGCCGCGTGAATTTGGCATCTTTGCCTTAGGGCCTCGTTTTGATTCCCTTTGTATTCATAGCTTTCGGTGAATTCACTGCTATTTGATGTATTCCTTGAGGACGCCATTGCGGTTGGGATGGCGCAGTTTGCGTAGGGCCTTCGCTTCGATCTGGCGAATCCGTTCGCGGGTGACATCAAAAATTTGTCCGATTTCCTCGAGGGTCTTCATTCGTCCATCATCGAGGCCGTAGCGGAGGCGAAGAACGTCCCGTTCCCGGGGGCTGAGCGTTGCCAGGACCCCCTCCAGGTCTTCGCGGAGGAGATTTTTGGCCACGTCCTGCTCGGGATTTTCGATGTCTGCTTCGATGAAATCACCAAGGCGCGAATCTTCCTCTTTGCCGATGGGAGTTTCCAGGGAAATCGGCAGTTGGGCTGACTTTGCGATGAAGCGGAGTTTCTCGATGGTCATTTCCATCGACTCAGCAATTTCTTCTTCCGTGGGTTTGCGCCCAAACTCTTGGGAGAGGGTTTTTGTGGTTTTCTTGATGCGAGAGATGGTCTCGTACAGGTGTACCGGCAGTCGGATGGTGCGGCTTTGATCGGCAATGGCCCGGGTGATGGCCTGGCGAATCCACCATGTGGCGTAGGTGGAGAACTTGTAACCCTTCTCGTGGTCGAATTTCTCCGCTGCCCGAATGAGGCCAAGGCTGCCTTCCTGGATGAGGTCCTGGAATGAGAGGCCCCGATTCATGTATTTCTTGGCGATCGAGACCACCAACCGCAGGTTCGACTGAACCATCTTTTCCTTGGCCCTGCGGCCGAGCATCAGCCTGCGGCGGAACTTGATCAGGGGCATCTCGACCAGCCCAGCCCATTCCTTGTTGTCAGGCAGGTGGCCGCTGTCGACTTCGAATTGGGCCGCCAGCTCTTCGAGGTGCAGCAAGTCTGCAATTTTGCGGGCCAGCTCGATCTCTTCGTCCGGGCGCAGGAGGCGAATTCTGCCGATTTCCTGGAGGTACACCCGAATGGAATCTTCGGTGTAGACCCCCTTGGGCCCAATCTTGATGCTGGCTAGGGCCTTAGCTGCCTTGTCGTCCTTTTCGCCATTGGCGATGGCCAGATCGACGGGCGAATCTGTAGTTGCTTCCAGCAAGGCATCAGCGGCTGCATCGGGGGAAGCCGGGGCTTTAGCCGCAGTTTTGGGCTTGGCAGCTGGCTTTGCCTTCGCTGCGCTCGGGGTTGCGACTGCTTTGGGCTTGGCGGCTGCTTTGGGTGCTGCAGTTTTCTTGGCAGCTGGTTTCTTTGGGGCGACTGGCTTCTTAGCGGCCGTGGCCTTGCTTTCTGCAGTCGCTTTCTTTTCGGCTGGTTTCTTTTTCGCTGCCGGGACTTTGACGGATACCTGTTCCCCATCTGGGGTGGCAACCACAAGAATTTCTGAGGAGTCTTTCAACGGTGCAGCAGCTGGGCTCATGGGAAGCAGGCAATAGAGAGGACGCAGGCACAACCCTCAACTGCGAAGGCCACCGGACCGACTGGTGGTCTTCGCAGTGAGACCCCGCCTTCGGGGAAAACCTGAAATCAGGTCAATACGGGTGGACGAACGGGAACGTGGTCGGCGATAGGTCTGCAAAACAGAACAGCACCCAGCCCAGGCTCTGGCGAAACTGGTGGAATGGAGACGCAGAACGTGGTCGGGCGGCCGAAGCCGGTGCAGCGCTGTCAGGGGTGTTCGCAGACCGGGAGGCCAAAAAATGGGAGACTTGCTCCCGGGCACTCACTACAGGTCTTCCCGCTGGAAGGAACTCTGCTTGGTTCCGACGGCAGTGTTTGGACTGCCCAACATCACAATCCTAATAATCGCCAGGGGTCTTTGCAACCTTGCTAAGCCAATGGCTCCAAATTTGGCTGGAAGCGGGCCGGGAGGGCCAGGTTTTCACCTACTCAAACCTGGGGGATAGCCCTGTTGGGGCGGGTGATTTGGTTCGGGTGCGTCTCCAAGGTCGGCGCCATGTCGGCCTGGTGGTGGATGTTTTGGATGCCTGCCCAGTCGAGCTTGCTGGCAAAACGATTCAACCCATCGAATCCGTGCTCCAGAGCGCGGCCGTTGACCCCAACTGGCAGGGTCTGCTGAAGGATGTGGCCCAGGCTTGCCAGACCAGCTTCTTTAAAACCCTCAAGACAGCTCTTCCCCCTGGTTGGCTCGGCCAGCGCAAGCAGGCCCCAAGCCTTGCGCGCCGGCCCAGCTGGTTGGTCGCCTTGGTCGAGCCTGCGCCGGCAGGGGACACCCCCCCCACGGCCAAGCAGCAGGACCTTCTCCAACATTTAGCGGAGCAGGGGGAGCCCATCCCCTTGACCAAGCTCTGCGGGGAGCAGGGCTTTAGCCGATCTGTGCTGAAGGCTTTGGAGCAGCGGGGTCTGGTTCAAAGGCTGCTGGCCAGCGATGGGATGGCCTTACCCGCCGGGGATTCCCCGGATTCCCTGCGGCAACTCACCGAGGCCCAAGTTGGGGCCGTGGCGGCGATCCGCGATGCCCTGCCGGCCCAGACATTGTTGCTTTGGGGGATCACCGGTTCCGGTAAAACCGAGGTCTATCTCCAGGCTGCCGCCCAGGCCCTGGCGGCGGGTCAAAGCAGCTTGGTGCTCACCCCAGAGATCGGTTTGATCCCCCAACTGCTGGATCGCTGCCGGGAACGCTTTGGCGCGCAGGTGGTGGAGTTCCATAGCGGCCTGGGCGATGCCGACCGGGTGGCTGCTTGGCGCCGCTGCCTGGACGGCACTCCAGTGGTGGCGGTGGGGACGCGCTCAGCCATTTTTCTGCCGCTGGCAGAGCTGGGTTTGATCGTGCTGGATGAGGAGCACGACACCTCCTACAAGCAGGACAGCCCGATGCCCTGTTATCACGCCCGGGATGTGGCCCGGCTGCGCGCTAAGCGCTCTGGGGCCAAATTGATTTTGGGTAGTGCCACGCCCTCGCTGGAAACCTGGCTCACTTGCCAGCCGCCCCAGCCCACTACCCAACTCCTGCGTCTCCCGGAACGGATTGGGACCCGCCCCCTCCCCCCAGTGCGGGTGATCGACATGCGCCACGAGCTGGCCGACGGGCACAGGCGCCTGATCAGCCGAGCCCTGATGGGACGGTTGGAGCTGCTGCAGGAGAAGCAGCAACAGGCCGTGATTCTTGTGCCTCGGCGGGGTTATCGGGCCTTCTTGAGCTGCCGCAGTTGCGGCGAAGTGGTGATGTGCCCCCACTGCGATGTGGCCCT
>CAMDSS010000049.1 GCA_945907085.1 Cyanobium sp. NIES-981
CAGCCTGAGTGAATTGGCTTTGGAGAGCTATCCACCCCAGGCGGTCTCCCGGCTGAGTGGTTTTCGCATTCTGGTGGGATTCCCTCAAGCCTTGAGCCCTCCAGCTGGTTCAGGGGCAACATCTTCGTGGGCAACATCTTCGTGGGCAACATCTTCCGTCGATGGCTCCCTGAATCGGCAAGTCCAAGACCTGCGTCGCTTGCTCTGTTTGCGGTTGGACCATTGTCCCCAGCTTGTGGCGGTGAATGATCCAGCGCGGGGCGCCTGGATTCGGTTGGTTTCGCCCCTCGACCAGGTGTGGATGTTTACACCCATGCCCCTGCCCGCTCTGGTGAGTACGGATCCCCTCGTCTTGAGCTTGTCGTTGATGAGCGGAGCCGCCATTGCGGTGGCCCTCTTCCTTTGGTTTGAGATTCAGCGGCCCATGGCCAAGCTTGAGAAGGCGATGGCGAAGGTTGGCACCGATGCCAGTTCCGCTGCATTCGCCCACCCCCTCCTGCCCCAGCAGGGTTTGGCCGCTGTTCAACGCCTGGTTGTTCACTTCTCCGCCATGCTCGAGCGGCTAGCGGCCAATGAGCGGGAGCGTCAAACCTTTTTGGCGGGTATTGCCCACGACCTCCGCAGCCCGATGACCAGGTTGCGGTTGAGAGTTGCCCTGTTTGAGACCCAAGGCCAGGTGTCCTCGCTCCAGGCAGAGGGCCTGGGCAAACTCCATGGCGATCTCGATGCTCTCGAACGGATGACCCAGCAATTCCTGCTGGTTGCCGGGAGTGGTTCCAGGGAGTCTCGAATTGAGGTGCCGTTAGATGCCCTGTTGTTTGAGCAGACTGCTGCCTACGACCCTGGTTCCCTAGAGCTCGATCTGGAGCCATTGATGGCGCTGGTTCAGCCGGTGGCCATGGGCCGGGCCGTGAGCAACCTGCTCGACAACGCCATGACCTACGGCCGGCCACCGTTTCGGCTGGAGCTAAAGCCGTTGGACGGAGATCGGTTTCGAATCACCGTGATCGATTCAGGCGACGGCATTCCCCCAGAGGCCATTGGCCGCGCCCTTGAGCCCTTTCATCGCTTGGATCCTGCCCGAGGCGGCGAAGGCCATTGCGGTTTGGGCCTCACGATTGTCCAACGGATTGCGATCAGCCACGGAGGGCAGCTCGAATTTGGTCGGCGGAGCACCCCTGGGGGGGAAGGCTTTGGGGTCAGCGTGATTGGCCAGCTCAATGCTGAAGATCCGCAGCTGGATTAGGGCCAGTCACGATTGATGCATAGTTTTTTTGTAGGTTTTTGGTATCGGAGGTTTGCTGCTTTCTCGTGCGTTCTCGTGGTTAGTCGAAGGGACAGTTGTTGTGGAACTGCGCTGAAAATTGCCGGCCTTCCAGTTTTGGTCTCCGTTTTGGCTGGGCCCCTGCCTTTGATCGGGAGCCTGCTTTGGATCGGGCTCGGCTCTGCTGCCCTTGCGGGTCCCCCTTCTTCAGAAAGCCAGCGGGCCTTTCCGATTTTGAAACAGATTGAGCAGCAGAAACTGGATGAGGAGTTCAAGTTGTTGCAGGCTTCGAGGCAATGTGTGAACGCGGCTGGCAATCTTCATTCCTTGTTTGAGTGCCATCGCCGCGAGCGCGATGCGAAATGGGAGAACCGCGAGAAATTTAACGAGCGCATTGAGGCTGTCAGGGCGGAATACGGTCTTCGCCCTCGCGGTCAGCCTGGTAGGAATCGCCCAGGGGGCCCTGAGGGTCGTCCCTTTTGAGGGCCGCCTGCCCCTGATCAGGCCCCCTCAGGTCAGAATTGGTCGATGCTTTCCCTTTGGCTTGGTGCCTACGACCAGGGCTTGGCCTATGCGGGTCTTGCCCTGGGTACCTATCTGACCCTGCGGGTCCTCAACTTTCCAGATCTCACCGTGGATGGCTCCTTTGCCCTGGGGGGTGGGGCGGCGGCCATGCTGATCAGCGAGGGGGTCCCCGTGCCCCTTTCCCTAGCCATGGCTGTGTTCTTTGGCTTTTTGGCCGGCATGGTGACCGGTCTGATCCATACCCGCTTGGGGGTGAATGAACTGTTTGCTGGCATCCTCACCACCACCGGGTTGTATTCGATCACCCTGCGCTTGATGGGGCGCTCGAACATCCCCCTCACCGATACCCCGGCGGGGATCCTGCACCTCCCGGATTTGGGCATGGGCCTCGATGGCCGTTGGGCGGTTGGGTTTTCCTTGGTGGTTTTCGGATTGGTGTTGTTGTCGGCACTCCTGTTGGCCACGGATTTTGGCCTCGCCCTGCGCGCCTTGGGCAACAACCCCACCATGGCCCGGGCCAATGGCATCAATCAGCGCCGGGGCCTCACCTTGGGGATTGCTGCGGCCAATGGCCTGGTGGCGTTGTCGGGGGCGCTTGTGGCCACCTACCAAGGCTTTGCTGACGTGACCATGGGGATTGGCTCGCTGATCCTCGGCCTGGGCATGGTGATCGTTGGCGAGTCGGTGCTGCGGCCGAAGTCGATTCCCTGGGCCCTCGGTGCGGTGGTGCTTGGCGCCGTGCTTTTCCGTGCCTTGATCGCCATGGCCCTGCAATTGGGCCTGGAGCCGGTGGATCTCAAGCTCACCACGGCCTTGCTATTGCTTGTGGCCTTGGCCTTTGGCCGCCTCAGGCTTCCCGGGGTTTCGGATCCAGGGGGGACGCACCGATGAGCTTGCTGGTTGAGCAGCTGGCTTGGGGCCATCCCCTGCCCGGTGGGGATTGGCAGCAGCTGTTTCGGGATTTCTCCTTCCACTGTCCCCAGGGGCAGTTTGTGGTGGTGATTGGCAGCAATGGCTCGGGGAAATCCACCCTGTTGAACCTGGTGGCGGGCACGCTGAAAGCCGGCGCAGGCTCCATTCACCTTGGGGATCGGGCCCTGGAGCGCCGCCGAGACCATGCCCGGGCCCGCTGGATCGGCCGGGTGATGCAGAACCCCCTGGAGGGCAGCTGCCCCGGCCTCACCGTGGCTGAAAACCTGCGCCTGGCGGAGCGCAGGCACCGACCCGCATTGGGATGGGGAGGCCTGGTTGGGCTCCATCCGAATGGGGTCGATCGACGCCGTTACCGCACCCTGCTGGAAGACCTGGGGGTGCCCCTGGCCCATCGCCTGGATGAGCCCGTGGGGCAACTTTCCGGCGGTCAGCGCCAAACCCTGAGTTTGGTGATGGCCACCCTGGGCTCCCCTGAGCTGCTGTTGCTCGATGAACACACCGCAGCCCTGGATCCCCGGGCCGAGGCCTCGGTGATTGCCCTCACGGAGCGGCTGGTGCGTCAGCTCGGCACCACCACCTTGATGGTGACCCACAGCTTGGATCAAGCCCTCACCTATGGCGACCGCCTGGTGATGCTCCATGAAGGCCGTTTAATCGGCGATTGGACCGCTGCCGAACGGGAAGCCCTCAGCCCAGAGGCATTGCGGGGCTTCTATGGCACGGCCACAATGGTGAATCCAGCTGCCCAGTCTTCGGATGGCCCTGCTTCGCCGTGAGTTTCTTGGCCTGATGGGGGCCGGAGCTGCCAGCACCTTGGCCCTGGCAGCCTGCGGCAAATTGGGTGCGCCCAAGGTGAAGGGTCCCACCATTGGCATGTTGCAAATGGTGGATGCGCCGCCGCCCACCCTCACCCGCCAGGGTTTTGAAGCGGCCCTTGCCGAGGCCGGTTACCTGCCGGGTAAAACCGTCAACTTCATCCAAAAGGATGCCGCCGGCGAGTTGCCCAACACCACCTTGGTGATGAAGCAATTCGTGGGCGACCAGGTGGACATGATCCTGGCGGTGGGTACCCCGCCCCTGCAGGCGGCCATGAAGGTGGCCCCCGCCACCACTCCGGTGATCTTCTGCTACTGCTCCAATCCTTGGGGGGCCGGTGCGGGCACCCCTCCCGGGGGGGTGGGTCAACACCGGCCCAATGTGGTGGGCACCATTGGCACCAATCCGGTGGGCAGGGAGCTCGATCTGGCCAGGGCCTTCAATCCCGAGCTCAAAACCGTGGGTTTGATTTACAACCCCGGCGAGCCCAATTCGGAGTACGAGGCCAAGATCCTCAATCAAGAAGCGGCCAAGCGGGGCATCACGGTGGTGGCCCAATCGGTGGCCAATTCAGGCGAGGTGCTCCAGGCGGCCCAGGTGCTGGCCGAGAAAAAGGTGGAAGCCTTCGTCAAGATTGGCGATTACGCCACCATCCAGGGCTTCGGTTCGATCACCAAGGTGGGCTTGGAGCGCAAGATTCCGGTCTTCTCAGTCGATGCCGACGACATCAAGCTGCCGGGGTGCTTGGCCACGATTGGTTGGGCCTATTACGACGACGGCTATGCCGCAGGCCAACTGGCGATCAAGGTGCTGCGCGGCGAATCTCCCGCCAAGCTGGCCTTTGAGCCCTTGACCAAAACCGAGCTCTTGGTGAACCGCACCACGGCAGCAGCCCTGGGCCTCGAGATTCCCGAGGCCGTGCTCAAAGAGGCCAAAGAGGTGGTGAGCTAGGGGGCACCTCTTACTCGGGCATTGGGGTGATGCCCTTGAGCTTCTCGTTCAATTGCATGGCCATCGATTGGCGGCCCACGGCCAGCACCTTGAGGGTGTCTTCATGCATGCGCAACTGGGCATCAGCCACTTGCATGCCCCGTACCAACTCCTTCATCTCATCAGGCAGGGTGTTCAGGTCGTAGCGCTTGCCCTCAAAGGTCAGCACGGGGGGTTGGTTGTCGGTTTCCACGTCAGTAGCAGGACATGCGGCTTCAGGGTAGGGCGCCTATGGCAGGGGCGGCCAGGCTCTAATCGCCCTTCTTGCGCTTGGGGGTTGCGGTGGGCGGCTCCGATGTGGCTGCCGGGTCTGTGTTTGGTCGCTTAAACACAAACATCAGCAATGGACCCACCTGGGGAGCTTCCACCAGTTCCCAGTTCTCCTTGCCGAGGGCATTGAGAAAAAACTGCAATTGCTCGGCGGGATGGCGGGGTTTCCTCGCCTCAGCTGCGTATTGCTGGGGGAATTCCTTCTTGAGAAATTCGGGGCTCAGGGCCCCCCCGAGCCGTTCACTATCTGTCTTTGGCGATGGGGGTTCCGGTGGATTACCTCCCTCGACATTGATGTGAATGACGCGGTAGTCCCAGCCCATTTGCTTTCTCGCCCAGTCAGGCTTGTAGGTGGATGAATTGTCGCTCGCATAGCTCGCGATAGCGACCAGCCGTAGCCATCAGCTGGTTGTGGCTGCCCCGTTCGACGATGCGTCCGCTATCGAGCACCAGAATTTGGTCGGCTTCCTGCACGGTGGAGAGCCGGTGGGCAATCACCACCACGGTGCGGCCCTTCATGGCCTGCCTTAGCCCCATTTGCACCGCTTCCTCGGCCTCCGCATCAAGGGCACTGGTGGCTTCATCCAGCAGCAGGACAGCCGGATCGCCCAACACGGCCCTGGCGATCGCCAGGCGTTGCAGTTGGCCGCCGGAGAAATTGCTGCCCCGCTCTTCAATGCGGCTGGCGTAGCCCCCCGGTAGGGCTTCGATGAAGCCAGAGGCATTGGCCACGCGGGCCGCTTCCCGGATTTGTTCGGGACTGGCCGGCCGGCCAAAGGCAATGGCTTCGGCCACCGTTCCCGAGAACACACTGCTTTGTTGGGGAACCAGGGCGATGGCCTGGCGCAGATCCCGGGCGCGTAGGTCCACCAGGTTCTGTTGGTCGAGCAGCACCTGGCCCGTTTGGGCAATGTTGAAGCGCAACAGCAGGGAAAAGAGGGTGCTCTTGCCAGCTCCGGAAGGTCCCACCAGGGCCACCACCTGGCCGGGTTGCACCTGGAGACTCACGCTGTGGAGCACGGGGCTGGCGGGGTCGTAACCAAAGCTCACCTGATCCAGCAGCAGCTCGCCGCGCACGGCCCCGAGGGGTTGGGCCCTAACGCTGTCGGGTTTCTCCACGGGTTCGCTTTCAATGGCCCGCAGGCGCTTGAGCGAGGCCTGACCCTGCTGCAGCTCGTTGAAGTTGGTGGTGAGGTGGCCAATCGGATCGATCAGCATCAGCAAGGCAGCCACATAGCTGCTAAAGCCTTGGCTATCCAAGCCCTGGGCTTGGATGCGCGCTGCCCCCACCAGCAGCACGGTGAGAATGCCGGCCGCTTCGATGAAGCCCACCACGGGGTGTTGCAGGGCCAACAGGCGCAGGGTGCGGTAGCGGGCTTGGCGATGCAGGTCGATTTCGGTGTTGAACCGCTCCTGGAGCCAGGGTTCCGCGGCAAAGGCCCGCACCAGGGGCAGGCCGCCGATGGCTTCGCCGAGGAGGCTGGCCAAGTCACTCACCTGTTTTTGGCTGCGCTCGGCTGCGCCCATCACCCGGGCGCCAAAGCTGCTCACCAGCAGGGCCACCACGGGGGCCAGCAGCAGGGTGGCCAGGGCGAGGGGCCAGTCGAGCCACACCATGTACCCCAACACCACCACCAATTGCAGGGCACTGGGGGTGGTGTCTTGGATGGTCTTGTAGATCACCTCCCCGACCCGGTCGGCGTCTTCGGTGAGCCGGTAGGTGAGATCGCCGGCGGACAGCTTTTCCAGCGCCCCAAAATCCAGGGTTTGCAGCCGGGCAAACAGGCTGCGGCGCAGCTCCTGGCTCACCCGCAGGGCTGGCCCTGCCAGGAGGATGTCCTGGCCGAATTGGGCGGCCTTTTGCACCATGAAAACCACCAAGGCCGCCCCAATCGTGCGGGCCACGGCCGGGAGGTCGCCGGCGCCAATGGCGGGAATCAATTGACCGGCTAGCCAGGCCAACAGGGGCCAGCAGGCCACAAAAACGAGCATGCACAGCCCACCCAGCAGCAGGCGACGGCGGTGGGGCTTCAACAGCGGCCAGAGGGCGCGAAAGCCGGCCGATGAAGGTGCGAGCATGCCGGCACGCTATCAGCGCTTGCCAGGCCTTGAAACTCGACCAATTTCTAAAGTTTCAGGGGCTGGTTGGCACCGGAGGGGAGGCCAAGCTGCGGATCCAGCGCGGCGACGTGCGGGTGAATGGGGCCATCGAAACCCGCCGCGGTCGCCAATTGGGCCTGGGTGATGCGGTGCAGATTGATGGCCGCGAGATCGTGGTGACCCCACCAGCACGGCCCTGAATTGGGGCCCTTGGGTGGGCCCTTTCCGGCGGCCCATTAGGTTGCCCTTCAAGACGCTTGGGTTAAGCAGGTGCGCAAGGCTGTGATTGCCGGCAACTGGAAGATGCACATGACCTGCGAAGAAACGCGGGTTTTTGCGGCTGCCTTCCGCCCCCTGATCGAGGACCTGCCTGCGGATCGGCAGGTGGTGATCGCCCCGCCGTTTACCTCCATCCCGACCCTGTCGCGCCACCTGGCCGGGGCTGGGGTTTCCGTGGCGGCCCAGAACGTGCACTGGGAGGAGAAGGGGGCCTACACCGGCATGATCTCCGCCGCCATGCTCGTGGAACACGGGGTGTCCCACGCGATCGTGGGCCACAGCGAACCTCGCAAGTACTACAGCGAAACCGACGAGCAGATCAATCTGCGGGCCCGCACGGCCCAAAGGCACGGTTTGATCCCCATCCTTTGCGTGGGCGAAAGCCTGGACCAGCGGGAATCCAGCGAAACCGAGCGGGTGATCCATCGCCAGATTGAGCAGGGGCTCCATGCGGTCGATCCCAGCAGCTTGATCGTGGCCTACGAGCCGATTTGGGCCATTGGTACGGGCAAAACCTGCGCCGCGGAAGAAGCCAATCGCATCTGTGGCCTGATCCGGGGATGGGTGGGCCACGACGACGTGATCGTCCAGTACGGCGGTTCGGTCACCCCAGCCACCATCGACGATCTGATGGGCCAGAGCGACATTGACGGGGTGCTGGTGGGCGGGGCGTCCCTCGATCCCCTGAGCTTCGGGCGCATCGCCAACTACCAAGCGCCAGCCGGGTGATTGCCTGGGGGGCCCGCACCTGGGTGATGGGGGTGATCAATGTCACCCCCGATTCCTTTAGTGATGGCGGCCGTTTTGATCGACCGGAAGCGGCTGTTCGCCAGGCGGCTCGGATGCTTGCGGCCGGGGCCGACGTGCTTGACCTCGGCGCGCAAAGTACCCGGCCAGGGGCCCTGGAGCTCGATGCCGACCAGGAGTGGCGGCGGTTAGGTCCTGTCCTTGTCGCCATTCGCCAGGCCCATCCCCAGGCCCTGCTCTCCATCGATACCTTCCACCCGGCTGTGGCCGAACGGGCCCTGGCCGCCGGTGCTGACTGGATCAACAATGTGCGCGGCGTGGCCGATGAGGCCATGGTCCCGGTGGTGGCGGCAAGCGGCTGCCCCTATGTGCTGATGCACAGCCGCGGCAGCAGCCAGGCGATGGATGGGCTGGCCACCTACGCCAACGTGACCCTGGAGGTGCGAGATGCCCTGCTGGACGCCACCGACCAAGCCCTGGCGGCTGGGGTGGCAGCAGACCAAGTGATCTGGGATCCGGGCCTGGGCTTTGCCAAAACCACGGCCCAGAACCTGGAGCTGTTGCGTCAGCTGGAGCTGCTGGTGGCTGAGGGTTACCCGGTGTTGATCGGGGCCTCGCGCAAGCGCTTTATTGGCGATGTGCTCGATGAGCCCCGCCCCCAGGCCCGCCTTTGGGGCACGGCTGCCGTTGGCGGCCAGGCAATTGCCAAGGGGGCCCGCATCCTGCGGGTCCACGATGTGGGCCCGATGGTGCAAACGGCTCGGATGGCCGATGCGTTGTGGCGCTAGGGCCTGGCCCAAGGCTGGGGCTAAGAGGCCCCCTTGGCCGGTTTGTAGCCCAGTCGTCCCAGTAGGGGACCGGCCATCACCGTGGTGACCAGGGCCATCAGCACGCCCATGGTGAACAGTTCGGTGCTGATCACCCCAAGCTCGAGGCCCACATTGAGGATCACCAGTTCGGTGAGGCCCCGGGTGTTCATCAGCCAGCCCATCGCTTGGGCCTCCCGCTCGGGCATGCCGCTCGCCCTGGCCACGGCCCAGGTGCCAAGAAATTTGCCCCCCACCGCCACGGTTAACACCAGGGCAGCGGCTCCCCAAAGGGCCGGGGTGTTGAGGCTGCCGATCTGGGTGCTCAGGCCACTGATGGCAAAAAACAGCGGCAACAAGAGTTGCAAGACCACCGCATCGAGGCGCAATTCCAGGCGGCGCCGTAGGGGTTCGTAGCGGGGCATGGCCAGTCCCCAGAGAAACGCCCCGAAAATCAGGTGCACCCCGAGCCATTCGGTGACAGCTGCGCTTAGCAGCGCTCCGCCAAACAGGCAGGCCTGGAGCATGGGGCCCAGCTGGTGGTGCTGGCGGTAGCGGGCTTCGAGCCAGAGGCGTAGCGGGCGCAAGCCCACGAGCAGAAACCAGCTCCAGGCGGCCGTACCCACGAGGGGGGTAAGGGCCCCTAGCCCAGTGCTCGAGCGGGACGTGGCCACGGCAATGGCCAGTAACACCCAACTGACCACATCTTCAATGGCGGCTGCCGTAATTGCCAAGGCGCCCAGGGGTTGGCTCAGCAGATTCCGTTCCCTCAGAATCCTGGCGAGCACGGGGAAGGCCGTAATCGCCAGGGCCGTGCCCATAAAGAGCAACGGGGCAAGGGCGTGGTCGCCGGGGAGCAATTGGGGCTGCCAGGCTTCGAGCACCAAAGCCAGCAGGATCCCCAGGGCCAAGGGCATCCCCACCCCCACGGCCGTGATTCGACTTGCCAGGGGCAGCCGGCCCTGCAGCAGCTTGGGGTTGAGCTCAAGCCCAATCAGGAACATGAACAGCACCAGCCCCAACTGACCGAGCACGTTTAATTGGCCGCGCACGGCCGGGGCAAACAGGTGCTCCTCCAGGCCCGGCAGGAACGCCCCAAGCACGCTGGGGCCAAGCACGATGCCCCCCACGATTTCGCCAATCACCCTGGGTTGGTGAAGCCGCTGGGCGAGTTCACCGAGCAGTTGGGCCACCACGATGATCAGCGCAATGGCGACCAGGGTGGTTGGGAGGGCTGCCCCCGATGCCCCAGGTGGTGTCAGGGCGAGCAGCACAGGGACCTAGTTGGTGACGCCTTCGATCCGGTCTTCGATCTCCTGGTAGATCTCCTGCAGTTGGGTGATGTTTTCGTCGCTGGTTTCCCAGTAACCGCGGCCGTTCACTTCCAGCAGGGTGCCCACAATGCGGCGGAAGCTGTGGGGGTTGAGTTCCATCAGCCGCTTGCGCATCTCGGGGTCGTTGATGAAGGTCTCGTTGGCTTCCTCGTAGACGAAGTTGTCCACGGCGCCACTGGTGGCACTCCAGCCCAGGGTGAAGTTGAGCCGTTTGGCCACTTCGCGCACCCCCTCGTAGCCCGAATTGAGCATGCCCTCGTACCACTTCGGGTTGAGCAGCTTGGTGCGGGAATCGAGGCGAATGGTTTCGCTGAGGGACCGCACCTGGGCATTGGCGGTGGTGGTATCGGCGATGTAGCTGGCCGGGGCCTTGCCGTCATCCCGCAAACCCTGGATGAGCTTGGTGGGGTCGGAGTCGAAGTAGTGACTCACGTCCGTGAGGGAGATTTCGGCGGAATCCAGGTTTTGGAAGGTCACATCGGCGGTTTTCATGGCCGATTCGAACACTTCGCGGTTT
>CAMDSS010000050.1 GCA_945907085.1 Cyanobium sp. NIES-981
GTGGGCCCATTCTCAAGGCCATGGCCAGGGGGCTTTGAGGAGGTCACCCCAGGGTGATACGTTCCATGGGTGCCCAAAAGGCGCGGGTCGCTAGCTCAGCGGTAGAGCACTCGGCTTTTAACCGATTGGTCCTGAGTTCGAATCTCAGGCGACCCATAAGTTTTCTTGCCTTGCGACAACAGATGTTTGTCTGCTGCACGCAGTCTTCTGGGCGAGTTAGCGGCCTTTTTGCTCCGACTGGTTTGAGTCCGTCGCGACGATCCGGGAAGCGAGTGCGTTCTCGCTTGCGGTGGAAGCTGCACCACAGGTAGCGACTGGTGGCGTTTTGAGGATTTAGAAGTTCTCTTCCAAAAGAACCGTGCTGGATCCACCGAACGTCTATCCATGAGTACGGGCAAACCCCAAGGCCGCACGGAGCTCATGGCCCTCATGGCCCTGCTTCGCTCTTCGCCTCGTTCCCCCAAGAGATAAGCCTGGGTTGTGCGACCCCCGGGATGGTCGGATGAAAGGGAAGACTTCTTTTTGGAGCTGGAGGGCTTGAATACGAGCGATCCCCCTAGTCCCTGCTGAGGTCACCCTCAGCCAGCGTTAATGCCCCACCATGCCGATCGCCCCACCAAGGTTTGCATGGTTTGTGGGCGCCCCTTCCAGTGGCGCAAAAAATGGAAGGATGTGTGGGATGACGTGCGCTATTGCTCTGATCGGTGTCGTAACAACCGCAATCAGAAGAGCCCTCAGAAGTCTTGAACAATGCCCGCTAAATGGGGCGCGGCTCCGCTGGGCAATGCCGTGTAACAGCTGCCCCCAAAAACGCCCAGAAGCCCTACCCCCCCAAGATCCTTCATCTTTTCTTTGGATTTCCTATCGCCTTCACGCCGAAAAGCGCCTTCTTTCTCGCTCCCGAGGCGAAGAAAGTCTTTATTTGCAGTCAGTTTGAGGTATTCCCTGTTTCGCTGGCCGCCTGGTTGCTTTCAGGTTTTGGGTGGGGTGGGTACCAACCATTCACCGTTTTGGAGCTAGGCAATGGTTGATGAGAGCAAAGATGTCAGCCGCTTCCGACTCGACCCCAAGGACTTTCCTCGACGCATCGACGTTGAGGTTCCAGAAGAGGTCCTGGCGTACCTGCAACGCATCAGCGACAGAACAGGCCGGTCCATCAGTGAGATTGCTGCCGCGATGGTTGTCCAAGGTGCAGAACTTTTTGATCCTGAGCAGTTTGATTGATAGGCATAAATACTGATGTTCTCCTGGTCTTCTGCTGTAATGTAAGGAATGCTTTCTGGGAAGGTGAGGCGCATGAATGCCTCGTCAGGGATCAATAAGGGCACGGGAATTGAAAATCAGTTTCGCTCTCCCCAGCGGATCACAATTACGGTCCCTGCGATGACGCTCAAAAAATTATTAAAGCGTAGTCTTGTTGAAGGGAGATCGTTGAGCAATCTTGCTGCTTTTCTTCTGGAGCAATCTCTCGATGGTGATTCCCAGGATTGAAAGTCTTGACCTGTTTAGGCTGGGTTGGTTTAAATGACATATGTGGTCAACACCCATGACTCATGGGGCGTCGTGCAGGTTGGTAGCTTCTCGTCGCTTGAGGAGGCCAGGACTGTTTTTTCTTCGATTTGCGATGACCCTTGGTACAAGAGTGACGGAACAGTCAAGGGTGTGGAGTTAGTTCAAGGTGCTGCTGCAAGCCCTTCCCAAAGACTGGATTGGTTTGCTTTTCGGTAGCTCGGGTGTGCATGGGAACGTTCTCGCTGCCAGCAGCAGGCAGGCTTCATCCAGACATTATCAAACAGAAGCGATCAAACAGAAGTGATCAGCTGCGCAGAAGCCATCAAAAAGCCGGCCCAGATAAACTGGAACCGGCCCAAATATCCCCTAACAGAGTCTTGCGGCAACTCCCGTTTGGCGAGTTAGAAGCAGAAGGGCAGGAACTGGGTATGGCAAGCGGCGTAGCCATCAACCAGGGGGCCAAGGCCAATTTGATGGGCAATGCCCTGGCCAGTCAGACCTTCTGTGATGATCCCAATCACGATGCCGAGCATGGCCGCGCGGCCGTTGAACAGTTCAACCCGCTTCAGCTGTTCGCTGTGGATCTGTTGTTCAGCCCTGTTCTGGCACCACTGTTCGGTTGATTGCGATGGGGTCATGGGGAGGTTTGGGGGAAATGGTGATGGGCTTGAAAGTGGAGGTCAGCGGGCACGGCCGAGGTCGGTGGGGCGGGTGAGGACGTAGCCGACCATGGCGGTCAGCAGTACGCCAACGGCAACCAGGCCTGTGATGGCAGCGGTGTAGTCGGTGGTCATGGGCCTTTAGGCAAGAATGGATGAATTGTAACTGAACGTAAAGGGACTTCTCAGGATTTGATTCGGGCAGGCTGGCCCATGGCTTGGGCGCCGAAGTGCTTGGTCATCTCCGCTTGCATATGCCAGGCCTTGAGCAGGGACATGGCCACGCCGCGAAGCTCTTCAATATCGGTGCAGCCTTGAATGGCCCTGGATTGGGCTTCCAGTTCAAATTGCCGGGCCAGGGAGGGCTTGATCATGGGTAAGCAGGCAGATTGCGAAATGCTACGAACGCCGACCCTCCCCTTGCGCGTCGGTCAATGGCTTTCACCGACTTGGCCCCGTTGGTGTTCGGGATTCCCTTCTCATTGGGCTTCGCAATGCCCCATTCCCAGCCGCCAGGCTCATCTGAGCAGCATTTGCATCCCTTGATCAATTCCGATCTGCATTATTGGCAGGGCATGCGACAGGCCTTGGAAGCGGCAGGCGACACCCAAAGTGCGATTTACAAAAGGGCTGTATCGATCACAGACCAACACGTGGATCCTTTGGAGACCGAAAGGCCGACGAACTGAAACCCTTTTGGGGCGAACGGGCGATTCGAGCCAAGGGCGTCGACCCTGGGTAACCCCATTTGCCCCCGAGGCCAGACAGGGCCGCGCACACGAAGCAATTTCTAATACCACGAGGCTGGAAGCGAGCTTCACGCGCTTAACAGATTTTCACACTAGGCTGATTCCATCGAGGAATCCCATGCTTGAAGCCCTGTTCCCTTTCGTTTACATGGTTTGTTTTGCGCTCATCGCAGGTGGGGCTTTTGCCCTGATGACTCAGACGATGAGAAACCCATCAGCCCAATCGTCTCCCCGCAATCGCCATCCAGAAGCTCCTGCTCCAGGCGATGAAGTGCTTTACGTGGACTTAAGCCGTGAGCGGCTTGAATACCTGTACGAACAAGCTTCCTAGGGTCAAAGTTCTTGATCCGAGAACACCGTTATTCTTGAAATTTCCGAATAGGAATTTTCCACCAAGGAATCAGCCCGAAAAGAGGTCCAGTTAGCAGATCTTTTCTTGTCTGTTATTTGCATGGGCCATTCAATCCTGCGATTCATATAGGTTAGTCCAACACAGGTTAAATCCTTGTCTTTAGCCATAAGAGACCAAAGAAGATTGAGGTTGCCCCGCTCGTATTGATCCTGATCATCAAGAAAGCTGCCATCCGCGAGATGGCCGGGCTCCATCGCAATGGAATGCTGACTCTCCCAACTTAAGTACTCACCGTCTTCGGTGGGGTAGAACCAGCAGGTGTCGTTATTGACATCCATCAAAGAAAGCTTGTCTAAGCAGATGATTTGCTCAATGTACAATTGTTGAGCGGGATGGGTAAAACTGTCTATATCTTCTCTTTTTGTGCCGCTCACCTGATAGACGCCAAGCCAGAGGCATTCTGGCTCAAAGCTGGGGATCAGTGTGTCGCAAATCCGATGGGAAGAAGGTCTGGAGACTGTTGGAAGATCAACGCCAACAATTTCACAAGAGACATCGCGAGCGGATGCAAAGGGATCATCTCCGCTGATTTCCGCCTTGCCCGATTCCACAAGATGTTCGAGGGATACGGTGCTGCCCTCGGGTACATGAAAAATCCTCAGAGCCCTACCACTTTTGACGCCTAAACGGTGGGTGGCTAGAAGTGCTTCCCAGGAGATGTGCTCAATCGGCAATACGTCCTTGGGTGCGATAACAAAAAGGAGCGCGGTCTCGATATAACTCTTTTGGGAAGGGTATCAATTCCAAAGCCGCATGGCCGGCCCTTTGGGTCGGCCATGCGGAAGCGAGTCGCTGATCAGCCCAGGCCGATTTGGCCGAGGATGCCCTGACCGGTGAGCAGCTCGGTGCCGAGGCCGATCACAAAGCCGAGCATGGCCAAGCGGCCATTCCAGGTTTCGGCGAAGGCGACGAATCCGAACTTGGTTGTGGAGTCAGCCATGGGTGCAACGAAATGTCTCGACAATCTTAACAGATTATTAAGCGCTTTTGGCGATGGCCGCTGCTCAGTCCAGGACGGCGCTGATCCAGGTAGCCGAGATCCATGCGCCGCTCGTGTCATAGCGACGGATCAACCGCTCCATCCTCCCCGGGTAGGGCAACCAGCCGGCTTCCACCCTGAACGCTTCTCGGTGACTCACCTGCAGGGGCACCAGGCAATAGCCGCTGTCAGGTAGCAACATCAGGCGTTCAGACTGCCCGCCGCCGGTCTCTTCCAAGGCGCCGATCCTGGTGTGCAGGGTGAGGGTCCCGTCGCCACCGCGATGGACCTCTAGGTCACAGGGGGAAAGATCCGGCTCAGGCCACTCGGCACCGATCGTGGCGGCCTGACCCTTCCACCGGCCCAGCAGGTGATCGGCTTGTAAGGGTGGCCGTTCGCTGGAGCCGCTGCCAGCTCGGAACTCCCGGATCAACACCAGGCTCTCAAAAGCCCCCTCCGGGCTGTGGAGCTGCACCAACCGGTGGCGGCGATCACCCGCCACGAAGCCGAACTCGGCGCCGAAAACCGTTCCCGGAGCCAATTGCAGCGAACCCTTGCAGAAGGTGCCGGATTCGAAGAACACCACCTGCTTCCCCAGGGAGCGGTACTCCTGGCTGATGTCCCTGGTGGGTGCGCTGTCGAGCCCGTTCCCGAAGCGGCGCAGCTTGAAATGGACCAACTGATGCTCTTCACCCTGCTCCAGGCTGAGGATTGAGGGTGTGCTGTCCAGGATCGTGCCGCTGGGATCGAGGGAGGCAAAGGAGCCATGCCACTCGCCGAGGTTCTGTAGGAAGTTCTCCCATTGACTTCCCATTGGGGTTGGCCATCAACTGAAACAGCAAAAATCCTAGGGAGCAGAAATGATCTCTATGGAGAAGCCCGTTCAGCTCCAGGGCGTCGATGTTCGGGTGGGTCGTGGGGATGGGCTGGTAAGCCGCCGTCGTCATGGTGGCGGTCAGGAGCGTCCTGCAAGAGAAGCAAGGGTGGGGTTAAGAACACTTCCAGTGCTTGGATGTTCCTCTTAAGATCAACATTGATAAACCCTGGACAAAGGCAATCACCCCTTAATCGCGTCCACGGATAAACTCTCAATGACCAAGTCGCAGGAAATGACCATGCTTGATATTGGACTTACCCACATCGCCTTACCTGCTTCAGATATTGGACGTAGTGTTGAATTCTACGCGGCCTACGCTGAAATGCAAGTTGTGCATCGGCGCATTGATAGAGAAACAGGGGCTGAAGTTGTCTGGCTGTCTGACCATACGCGGCCGTTTGTGATTGTTCTGATTCAAACCCCTTCCGTGCGGCCAGTTCTCTCTCCCCTAGCCCATCTTGGTATTGGCTGTAAGAGCCGCGAAGCCGTGGACAAGCTGTGCGATAAGGCTCGCCATGCTGGGCTATTGGTTGAAGAACCTAAGGACTCCGGCTATCCCATTGGCTATTGGGCCTTTTTACGAGATCCCGACGGCCATACGCTGGAACTGTCCTACGGCCAAGAGATTGGCCTAACAGTCACGCAGGAAAGTTAGTTAGGGATTTAGCTTCCTTCCCGGGGGGGGGTGACCAGTCCACTCCGCGCCTGCTGCTGCAACCGCAAACGCTTCAAGTCGATCCAGCAGCGCCTGGAAGCTTGGCCCCATGGGCTTCGCCCCCGTCTCCTGCGATCACAAATCGAGATTTGGGCTGACTACTCGCCGACGACGTGGCAGGCGATTCGCCGCCGCTGGGGCATTGCCCTGTGTTCCCAGAGGTAAACCCCCTGCCAAACCCCTAGGAGCAGTTGCCCGCCATCCAGACTCAGCGTCAGGGTCTGGGCGGTGAGGGCCGTACGGATGTGGGCCGGCATGTCGTCGTCACCCTCGTCATCGTGTCGATAGCGGGTGCGCTGGCCGTTGCCGTTGATGGGACCACGACCATCCTGCGGGACCACCGCATCCATCCAGGCCTGCAGATCCGTCAGAACCCGGGGATCGGCGTTCTCATTGATGGTCAGGCTGCAGCTGGTGTGCAAGCAGCTCAGGTGCAGCACGCCTCGCTGCATGCCAGTGGAACGAATCCAGTGGTTGAGTTCCCCGTCCAGGCGGGTGAAGCCTGGGCCGTTGGTCGAAACCTCGATTGCGTGCAGGTGCTGTTGCATGGTCCAGCCTTAGCAGGTCTGACATCAGTCGCATGGTCATAAAAAAGCCGGTTCCGCCAAACCGGGACCGGCTGAATCGACCACTTCCTTACCTCGAGATAAAACTGAAGCTGTCATCAATGGCTTCCTGGGCACCGATGGGGCAGTGCATTGGAGTGCCGACTGCGTTGACGGATTCATGCAGTGTCGCGTCAGTCGGCTAGACCACGGTTAGGTGGAGACTGTTGCAGCAGGGGCCAAGGGACAGCTGGCTAAAGAAGCTGATTGGGTGGCGTGTCGTCCATCCGGACACCTCCGCTTTGGTTAAGGCCATCTTGATTTTGCCCAGGGCCGAAGGCAATCAGCACTTGCACCTATGGCTGCAGATGGCTGAGGTCTCCAGAATTCAAAATCGACCCTGCTACGCCATGGTGCTGCTAGAGCTGGAGCAGAAGGCTATGAGGAGATCTCATTAACTTCTGATCCTCAAGGGTCTGATTTCTCGCGGTGAGCATCTGACACGGAATTCTTGTCAGTGGGGTGATGCGTTTTGCGAAGGCACCGATGAAGAAATACGAAGGTCCACTCTGAAGTGTGTATCGCTACGGCGCGCTCTTAAGATTCTCTTTAGAAAGGGGTTTCGTTGATGCTCCCCTGTGGTCGTCTCTGGTTTGCCTGCCCTGCTAGCCCTTTCCGCTCTGGTGGGGTTGGTGGTGGTTCAGGTCGTGCTTGACCTCGTTGCCAGCTGATTGGACCAATCGCGCGCCGTCTTGCGTGCTGAAGTTTGGTCGTGCGTTTGCTGGCTGACATCTTGTGCTTGGAGGCGAACTAGCAGGTGTTCGAGATCCTCTGAGCACAGTTCTCCATCCCGATCCCAGCGCATCAGTGATGTCAGGGGTGTCCCTTGGTTCTGCTCCTGGTCCATGGCGTCGCCTACTGCTTGGCTCAACGATGGCCTGTCAGTCCTGCCGTTTGTTGGCTGAAGTAGCACTTTGGGGGGGAAGACTTGCTAAAGACCTTCAGTAGCGCTGCAGTTGCCCGCATGGGGTGGTGGGCGATCCACGGGCTGTCCCCTTCCTTGTAAACGCTTTCAATCCTTGCCTTCGGCCGTGGGGCCAGGGATATGGGCTGCTTGGCTGCCGCGCTAGGCCTATCAGGGCCGGTGTGTTGCGTTGGCAATCACTAACGGCGGGGATCGCCAAGGGTTCCCTGGGCTGCACACTTTCGCCACGATGCGTGAAATGAGGCCATGGCTGGTTCCGGTTCCTCTCCTGAAGGCCAGCCCCTGCAGCGCTTAGAAGCCGAGATGGGTGCTGCCCCTCGCCCGAACCAGGAAACCAAGGTGGTGTTTCTGCCCCGGGATCCCCAATGGGCTTTCGTGCACTGGGAGATCAGTGCTCAGGATCAACAGAACGTTCAGGCTGCGAAGGCAGAGCAACTGGTGCTGCGGGTGTGGGATGTCACAGGGTTGCCAGCCGGGTCGGTGCACCTGCACACCCTGCAGGAATTGTTGGTGAATGCCCTGGCGCGGGAATGGTTTGTCCCCGTGCCCATGAGTGATCGCGACTATCAAGTGGAGCTTGGCTACCGCATGGCTGGCGGTGGCTGGCTATCGGTGGCTGTCTCGGCGCCTGCACGCATGCCAGCGACTGGACCAAGCAGGGAGATCGCCGATCATTTCGTTCCCTTTGTGCTGGACCCGCCCGCAAGCCAAAACGCTGAGACCCTGCCCGTCACGCCTCCCCCGGCGCTGGCGGCGGGTTTGCATGAGCGTCTCTATCTCCAGGCCAGCGGTGGTCGCCAGGTATTAGGGCGGGGATCCGAGGCCTTCCATGACCTCCACGCAGACCAGGCTTCCGCGGCTGGCAACCAGAGTTCTGGGGTCGGTCTCTGGGCCAGTGGCCGCAACGACTCCGGTGCTGGCTTGATGGCCCGCCAACGCAGCTTCTGGCTGGTGGCCGACGCCGAGTTGATTGTCTATGGGGCTACCGATCCCTCGGCAACGTTGCGGATTGGCGAGGAGATCGTGTCCTTGGCCGCCGATGGCACCTTCCGGTTGCAGGTGCCCTTCCGCGATGGTCAGCAGGTGTATCCGATCACGGCCGTTGCCGCCGACGGCGAGCAACGCCGCTCCATCACCCTGGAGTTTGACCGCAGCACCCCGGATGCAGCGGTCAACAGCCAGGATGACGCCGTGGCCGAGTGGTTTTGAGGCCCTGCGGCCTCTGGTGTTCAGATAACGCTTAATCAAATCCCAGGAGGTCAAAGATCTCGCGATCCTTGAGGGATTCGGCTTCCAGGGGCTCCACGTTGTCCAACATGCGCTGGGCCAGGTTGAGGTATTCCTGCTGAACAGCCTCTACCTCAGGGGTGGCTTCCATCTCGAAGATGGTGCATTTCTTGAGCCTGGAGCGGCGGATGGCATCGAGGTCGGGGAAGTGGGCCATCGTTTTCATGCCCACCCGATCGTTAAAGCGATCGATTTGGTCGGTGTCCTTGCTGCGGTTCGCCACCACACCCCCGAGACGAACCTTGTAGTTCTTGGCTTTGGCTTGGATCGCCGCAATGATCCGATTCATCGCAAAGATGGAATCGAAATCGTTGGCGGTCACGATCAGGCAGTAATCGGCATGCTGCAAGGGGGCGGCAAAGCCACCACACACCACATCACCGAGCACATCGAAAATCACCACGTCGGTGTCTTCGAGCAGGTGGTGCTCCTTGAGCAACTTCACGGTTTGGCCCGTGACATAGCCGCCACAGCCCGTACCCGCCGGCGGACCACCGGATTCGACACACATCACCCCATTGAAGCCCTTAAAGACAAAGTCCTCGGGGCGTAATTCTTCGGTGTGAAAGTCCACGGTTTCGAGAATATCGATCACCGTGGGCACCATTGTTTTGGTGAGAGTGAAGGTGGAATCGTGCTTTGGATCGCAGCCGATCTGCAGGACTCTCTTGCCCAGCTTGGAGAAGGCGGCCGACAGATTCGAGGATGTGGTGGATTTGCCGATGCCACCTTTGCCGTAGACGGCAATCACCAACGCACCTTCCTCAATCGCCATGGAGGGGTCTTGATGAACCTGGAGGCTCCCCTCCCCATCAGGCCTGGTCAGAGTTGTTGTCATAACCGATCAAACAGGCCAGCCCCTTGGAAGCATGGGTTGGTCTTGGTTCTATCAAAGGCCTTCGGATGTACTCCGGTGGGACCTCCATGCAAACCGATACATCTCCCCTTCTCTATGTGAGCAGTTCAAAACTTGCGCCCAAACGCAAGCGGTCGTTAGCGGCTCAGGTGTGCCTTTGCCTCGTAAAGGGTTTCCGAGTCAATCACTTGCAATTGCCGTTCCCGCGCATAGGTTTCCGTGTTGCGCCGCACCTTGCTGCGCACAAAGAAGGGGATCTTGGCCAGTTCCGCCTCACCATCGGCGCTCCACACGAGGCCTTCCAGGGTTGCCGTTGGAGCGGCCGGTGGGGCCTGAGCCGGTGTGGCTTGGGCCTGGGGTTCAGAGGTCTGGGTTGGAGCTCCCTCGCCGAGGTGGCTGCGGTGGCCATCCACGAACTCAAAATCGTGGCGGAACATGCCAATCAGGTGTTCCTCTAGGCCCATCATCAGGGGATGCACCCAGGAATCAAAGATCACATTCGCCCCTTCCCAGCCCATTTGGGGTGAATAGCGGGCCGGCACATCCTGGACATGCAGCGGCGAGCTGATCACCGCACAGGGGACCCCCAGCCGTTTGGCACTGTGGCGCTCCATTTGGGTGCCCAACACCAGTTCCGGGCTGGCGTCGGCCATGGCCTTCTCCACCGCTAAGTAGTCGTCGGTGATGATCGCCTCCAAACCCAGCTCCTTGGCAGCTGCGCGCACCTCCCGGGCCAGCTCCCGGCTGTAGCTACCCAGACCCACCACCTGAAAGCCCAATTCCTGGCTGGCAATCTTGGCGGCGGCGATGGCATGGGTGGCATCACCAAAAATGAACACCCGCTTGCCCGTGAGGTAGGTGGAATCCACCGAGCGGGAATACCAGGGCA
>CAMDSS010000051.1 GCA_945907085.1 Cyanobium sp. NIES-981
TTTCAGCGTTGACGATGGCATCCATCGCCGATTTGCCGCGGCTGCGCCGCGCCCTCTTGCTCAAGCCCAAGGATCCCGAGCGCTGGCAGGAGCTGATCGACTTGATCACCAACCTCGGTGGCGGCCAGCACCAGGGCGACAACGACACGCTGTTTGTCTCGCCGCTGTCGCAGCCGGATGGCGCCCAGGCCGTGGCCATGCCTGGATCGATGGCGGAGCAGATCCTTGAGCAGGGGCTCCATGCCCACAGAGCAGGGGACATGGCCGGCCTGCAACTGGTGATCGGGCGCCTCGAAAGCCACGACCCGGCCAATCCCTGGCTGCACGGCCTGCGGGGATTACGGGCCGAGATGGGGGGTGGGGATGGCTATGCGGAATTTTCCAGGGCCCTCGAACGCGAGCCCAGCAATGCATGGTTCCGCTACTGGAAAAGCATGGCCGCCCTGCGCAGGCACGACTGGATCGACTTTTCCTACGAAGCGCTCCTACTCACAAGTTCAGAGACGATGGAGCACCAATCCCTCGTCCTTGCCGCGATCTATCACCTAATTGCCGCAGCCATCGTGAACCTGGAGCCCCAGCGCTGCCTAGACAACGATCTTCGCGTCTTTGACCTGGCCCACCCAGATCGGGTTTGTCACAGCTCCGAGGATCTGGTGATCGTGATTCTGCGCTTCTTCAACAAGGAACGGCGCAAGCTGATCCGGATTCTTCTCGACCACATCAACGCCGTTGGGGCCCATAACTGCGGCCATGGCCTGGTCCTGCACCATTTGCAAGACCAGCTGCGGTGGCGCGTGATCGGCCTGGCCGAACCCGCCTTAAGCGCCAGCCTCTTCGGAGCCTTACAAACCCGGCTCCAGGCGTTGCCGATGCTTCGCAGTGCCCCAGTCGAGCTGGCCAGCCTGCTGCCCCAGCGGCCGGGCCTGGTCTTTGGCGAAGACCGCCTTCGAATCTGGTGCGACTACAAGCTTCAGCTTGGGAGGACGGCCCAATGACACCACCTCCTGAACGCAAACCGTCCCCTGAAAGAAAACCATCCAGAGAACGGCTGGCGGCTCTCGCCTATGGGCTCGTGGATGTGATCGGCATCTCCGATCGCTTCACAACCCAGGCAGCCCACGAACTCGCCAGCGGCATCGCCGGCCTACAAGCTGGCGATTTCAGCCTGGAGCTTCAGGCCGGCCTCGGTGAGGCGCTGTTGATGGCCTTTTACAAGGCCCTGGCCCTACTCAAGCCAGGCCAGGCCAACTTGAACCTGGTGACCGATCTCTACCTGCGGCATCGCTTTCTCTGCTCCCTTTACGACCTTGTGGATCGACGGGCCCTGGCTTTTCAACTGCGCCATGGCCTCGATCGTGAAATCCAAGAATCCGCCAGCCTCCACGCCACCGCCAGGTTGGCAGAAACGCGCCAGGCCGAGGGCCTCAGCTTTGGCACCGTTCTCGCCGGCTATTTCGGGATCGCTCCTGCAACCCCAGAGCTGAGCGAAACCCGCCTCGAACTCAAGCCCTGGTTTGGCCACCTCTGGAGCTTCCAGCCCCCAGGGGATGGACCAGGCCCCTGGGGGCATCTCTACCTGCTGGCCCCGCGCAAGCACCTCGGCATCGCCTGCGAAACCAGCCTCTGCCAGATGGTGGCCAAATTCCTGCCCTTTCTGGGCGGCTTGAGCCCAGGGGAGAACTCCCTGATCTGCGCCCCCCTCGGAACGCGCAAGCTGTCCCTCTCTAAACCAGGGCACCTCAGCAGCTCCACCTACTTCGATGGGGCCAAACCCGTGGCCTTTTCCCTCAACCGGGCCATTGAGCCCTATCTGGTGCTGAGCCAAACCCGCCTGGAGAGCCCCGCAGAGCTGGCCACCAAGGGCCTCCATTTCGCTCCCGTGCTCGACAGCCTGTCGTCGTTGGTGTACCGCGACCCCGACGACTACCAGCTCGGGGATGCAGCCTTTCAACACCAACCCCTCCAGCTC
This sequence comes from Cyanobium sp. NIES-981, assembly GCA_945907085.1. Taxonomy (GTDB): domain Bacteria; phylum Cyanobacteriota; class Cyanobacteriia; order PCC-6307; family Cyanobiaceae; genus Cyanobium_A. The sequence continues at coordinate 1,973 of CAMDSS010000051.1, forward strand.
CCAAAAGCAGGGGCCATGACAGGGCAGGGGAGCAGGGCCGGCCTGCTGAATCAAACCACAGTTAGCTCTGCCCTTGTGGAGGGCCTACTCGTCCAAGCCGAGCTGAGCGCGATCGAATTGAGTCCGTGCCACCACCTCTGTGATCGCTATGCCCGGATCTACGGCTACTCGGGCCATGGTCCATCGGGGGTCATGAATCAATCCGTGCTGATTACCAGCCAAGGGCAACTCTCCACCTGGCGCTACGAGCGCAACTTTGATAGTTGGTCGGGCCGTAGTGCCGATGTGGCGCGCCACCCCTCGCTGAATTTCCTAGCCATTCAAGACAGTGGCACCGGGCCCCTACGGCTCCAACCCTTGACCTATGGCGGCTTCCCCAGCGAATGCAAGGTGGAAGATTTACGCCTCTTCGCCCACCAAGGGCAGATCTACGCCACTGCTGCCCTGATCTTGTCGCGCTCCCGCTACCGGGACTGGCTACCGGACATCTCCGCTGAAGCAGCCGCCAACAACACCATCGATGACATGCTCGTGGTGCAGGCCTGGGGTCAGATCGATCTGCAGCGCTGCGCCTTTGTCTTCAAAGGACTGCCGCAGCTGGAGCCAATGGGGGGGGCCGGGGCGGTGTCCCCCAATATCCCGACGGCCTTTGAAAAAAACTGGCTGATCCACCCCCAAGGCGATGAAGCCTGGCTGCTGTATTCCGTCCAGCCCTGGCGCCTCTTCAAAGCCTCGGCCTCCCTGGGCCCTTGGCGGCTCCTGGGCGAACGCTGCCTGGGGCTACCGGAGGGGATGGCGGGCCCCCTGCGCAACAGTGCACCTCCCTTCCCGATCGAGGAGCAGGGGGGCATTGGGCGGCTCGGCCTGGTCGTTCACCAACGACGACGGGGCACCTACGTCTACGACCAGTACCTGATCGTGCTGGACGGTGAAACCCTCAATCCCACCCTGATCAGCCGGGCACCGATCCTGTCGGTGAATGCCGCGGCCCTCGCCAACGACGCCGGCTTCCGCAAGAACGATGGGGTTTGCTACATCAGTGCTGCCCTGGTGGTGGATCAGGAACTGCGCCTGTTCTTCAACCTGTTTGATTGCCGCACCTGCGTGATCAGCCTCGCCATGCCGGAACTGATCGCCAAGCTGGATGACGGACAAGCCTTTGCCCAGGTCGATCTCACCTAGAGCCCCCTTCTCAGTCCCAAAGCCGCGGCTGGGCGAAGGCGGTGAGGATCGACTCCCTGGCCAGCCGCTGGGTTTCAGCAACGGACGTGGTGTATTCCAAGGACTCCACCTGCTTGAGGGTTTGAAGAAAGTTTGGAACCGTGAGCTCCTCAGGCAAAACAGACACCAGACCCATTTGCTTGGCCAGGTCCTGATTTTTCTTGGAGGTGCCAAGATTCATCACGGGAACGCCCGCCGCCATCGGGAAGATCAGGCCGTGGAACTTCATCGAAATGGCGAGATCAAAATAGGGCATTAAAGCCAGAATCTCAGCCGGCTCGAGATAGCGGTTGACCAAGTTGTAAAGAGGCGCATTGCGTGATGTGCGGGCCAACTGATAACCCACAAAAGAGTCGATCGAGTTGTACCAAAAGCTCAGGCTAAAAAAGTAAAGATTGTAATACTGGAGAAGCTCGTCCATGGCCATCCGCAGATGGCGCAAATACATCTTATCCTCCGCCTCCCGCTCGATACCCTCAAGAACATTGGCGGCACCTATTGTCTTATAATCGTAGTAGTGATCCGAGAGAAAAACCGCCACGTTCTTATTGCGCAACTGGGCTGGCGGCATGGTGTTCTCGCAGCATCCCGCCATGCTTTCCAACAGCTTTAGGTTTCGGGCCTGGGGCTCCATCGACTCAACTTGGCTCACCTCCCTCGGCGAAGGGGCAAGGGAGTGGACAATGTCCGGCAGAAAATGGAATGGCCCCCCAGCCCCCAAATCGGAAAGGAGCTGGGCATCCGCCTCGCTCCGGATCCAGGAGGTCTTCGCGTAGCCGAGGGTTGCCGTATAGCGGCTCAGTAAAAATTCCTTGGATCCAATATCGGCGCTGATGATGTGGAAAGGGGTTGCCGGCGGGATGTGTTCCCAGAAATAGGGTTCACCAATGATCGCGCCGCCTCCAACAATTAAATGGACACTCCCATCAGCCACCTGGTGATGAATCTGCTTGACCAACTCAATATTTCCTGCCAGCTCCGAAGGCCGAATGAACCGCAACTCAGCGCCCTTCGGCAAGAGCTCCTGGAAGGCCAGCCTAAAGGCCTCATCACCGGCATTTTTAGAACCGTAATAGCCAAAGATATAAAAAATTAGCTTCTTCATCGTCCAGAACAATTTGCACCCTGCGCATCAGGCTAGATAGACCACGGAATACCAATTGGTTTCAACCATGAGACCCACCAATCGACGGTACATCTGCCGCATTGGCGGTGACATTCATGCCGGAATTGATGGTGGCCGCGATCAGGGCCATGGTGAGCTCTACCGCTACATCAATATCCAGAATGCGAAAGGGGCGATTGCGTTGCTCCTCCGGCGGAATCGCGGTTGGACTCGCTTCTTGGGCAAACAGGGCAGGAGGCAGGGTGGCCACCACCCCCGCCCCCTCACACTGGTGGCGATGCCAGCTGGCAATGGCGACAGCGTCGGTTGATCCCACCAGCACCAGCCCAGGAATCTGGGGCCTGAGCCAGCCCACCTTGTGCTGCATGGTTCCCTCGTGGGTCACGTAGAACCGGATCCCCTCGCTGCGTTGCAACCAGGCCGGAAAGCCCAGCCCAGAAAGGTTCTCCAGTTGGGATCCACCACAGGCCGTGATGATCCGCCCAATCCGGGCGGTGCAGGCCTGCTCCCGCTGCTGGACCACTCCCACGCCGCGGCCATGGCCTTGGTACGTAAATCCATCCAAGAGAATCAGGCCGGATGGATAGGCCTGCCTCAGGGCTGCAATCAGGGCCACGCAGTACGGCTCCTCATTGGCCAATTCCCGACGGCCCGGCCCCCGCACACCAAGCAACAGCAGGGGCCTGGCACGCTCCGCCGGCAGGGGCTCGTGGGACTCGGCCCTGAGGGCCGAAAGCACCGTGCGGCGCGCCCGTTCCGTCACCAGGGTGCTGCCTAGCCGAATGCTCGTTCTCTGGCTCAGCGCCGGAGGGTCCAAACAGCGCACCCCTGGCAACGTGCCGAGGGCCAGCACCGTGTCCGTGTCCTGCACCACCTCCAGGGGATGACCGGATCCGAGCACCTCCAGGATGGGATCGAGCTCATTCCAGAGGAAATGGGCAAAATTTTCGTTCCCGACCCGCACAATCGCCGGCCCCAACGGGGCGAACAGCCCGCCCTCGGGGCCTGGGGCTTGGAGCGGCTGGCCCGTCAGGGCATACCCCTCGCCGCACTCGCTGGAGAGCAACATCTGCACGAGCCCGTCCTGGCAGCGGCGGAGCAACAGGCGGTTGCGATCCAGATCGGCCCTACAGCCCACCAGTTCATAGGTGCCATCGCCCAGCTGGAGCTGGAAGCCCTGGCCCCGAAGAATCCACTCCTGGTAGCGGCGGATGGAGCGGGGATGGACCCAGCGATCCAAGACCTGGAGGTCCACCGCCGGCTTGTCGCTCGGGGCCGAGCATCCCGCTGTTGCCGCCACCTCCCGGGTGCAGATCGCTGCCTGCTGGAGGCCGGATGCCGCCAGGGCCTGGCCCAGGCATTGGAGCGCCGCCGCCTGGGCCAGGGCTTCGAGGGTTGGCGCAGGGGCCCCCAGGGATCGGGCCTGGTCGAGGGCCTGGCGGGCCCGGCGCTGACGACTGGCCGGACTGCCCTGGTCGGGGTCCACCATGAGGGCCATCGCCTGCCGCAGCCAGGGTTCGGGATCCCTGGCCTCGCTGGGGGAAGCCGCTAGCTCCATTGACTCAGCCACCGGTGCCGCCAGGCCCCCGCCGGGCTCCATTGGCTCCCCGGCCCCCGCTGGCGGTGCAAATACCAGAGGCGATTCAAGGCAAAACTGCGCTGGTTATCCCCGGCCAGACCAGGCTCATCGGCCAGGGTGCGGCTGCCCGTGGGGTTGCTCTGGTCCATGGCGGCATGGGCAAAACTGCCGTCCACCCTCTCCACCCCTGGGTTGGCCAGGAGTCGGTCCCGGTAGTCCAGGTCTTCGCAGTAGGCCGGATAAAAGCGCTCATCAAAGAGGCCCACCCCATCCCAGGCCAACGCGGTGAGCAGGAATGCGGAAAAGGCCCGACTGCCCGGCAGCAGGGCCATGAATTGGGGGCGACTCCCATCCATGGCCGCCAGGGCCCGGGCCAGCACCCCCCGTGGAAACACCACGTCGTGGTTCACGATCAAGGCGAGGGAGGCCTCTGGGAAAGCCAGCAGGATCTGGTTCCAGGCGCTCGCCACCCCCGCATTGCCAAAGGGGCGCGCCAACCGCACCCGGCCCACCCCAGGCAGTCCTTCCACCACCAGATCGTCGAGGGCCAGGCGCAGGGCCTGGGAGTTGGGATCGCTGCGCCCGCCGCTCTGGTCAACGATGGCGAGGGTGTCGATGGGCACATCAAGGCTCGCCAACAGGCGCCGCAGATGGTCCAGACCATTGAGGATCGGCACCCCCACCAAGGGGAGAACACCGGGCTTGGGCTTGGGCGGCCGAAGCCGGGCCAGGCCCTGCCAGAACACCTCCAACAACTGGCCATCGGCGTTGCGTTCACTCACGTTGGCCAAACTGCGCCACAACGGCTCGCAGTAGGCCCCCGTTCGGGTGGCCTGCTGGGGCAGCTGGTCCAGCCACTCCAGCAACCAGGTGAGAACCGCTGATCGGGCTCGGCCCCACTCCCCCAAATCAAGCAACAGATCAATCGCCCGGGCCCTCTCCCCCGCTTCCAGGGCGGCCAGGGTGCGGCCAAACGCTTCGGCAAACGCACCTTCCCGCCCGCGCCAGGCCCCAAGGGCCGCCCGGATGGCAGCTTCAGATTCCATCAGCGGCGAGGCCTGACCAGCCTCTGCCTGGCCAGGGTGTGTTTACCCAACTGAAGACCCACCTGCAGGCCCCCGAGCCGGGATCTCCCCAAGACCAGCCTGCCGCCGTGCTGCCTGCAAAAGCCCTCAGCGATGGTCAGACCCAAACCCCGATGGATGGGGGGGATCGGCGAGCTAGAGGGCGCTGGAGTTCCTTGGCCTTCCAGGGGGGGGAAGGGGGGGTGGCCGTGGCCATCGACGTTGGGGGCGCCGTGGTCATCAACATTGATGGCGATGTGGTCGGCACCGTTCTCAAGCGACACCACCACGGGGGGGGAGCCATACGCCAGGGCGTTGTCGATCAAGTTATTGAGGCTGCGCTGCAGCAAGTGGCGATCCAGCCGCAGGCAGACCGGTGGGATCGTGATCTGAACGCGATCAGGGCCGTAGCTCTTGGCGAGCTCCCGGCAGAAGGCCTCCAAATTCACCTGGTGGTGGGTGGGGGGATCGGACGGTTGGATCGCAATCGCATCGAGATCCCGGTCCAGGGCCAACAGGGCATTCAGGTCAGCCTGGAGACCCGCCAGGGCGTCGGGGTCAAATCCTCCCCCGTGCTGGAGGGCCTCAACCCGCAGCTGCAAGCGCGTTAGGGGGCCACGAATGTCATGGGCAATCCCATCGAGGCGCCTTTGGCGCGCTTCGCTCTTGCGGTTGAGCGTCTCGAGCAGCAGGTTGATGCGATGGCTCAGCAGCAGCAGCGGAGCGATGCCATGGCCCAGATCCAGGCGAACCCGATGGCGCACCAGTAGGGGGAGGGCCAACAGCAGTTCATTGAGGGGCTGCCACAGCTGGCGCCAGAGGAAGAGCAGCAAGCCCAGCAGGATGCCGAGGCTGAAACTCAAGCCAACCACCAAATCCCAATCCGGAGTGGCGTGGCCAAGGACATGGCGCAGGGCCAAGCCAGCCGCCACCATCACCACACCGCCGGCAATGCCAACCAAACAACTGACCAGCAGTTGTTTGCGGTCTTGGGCATTGAGGAGAACCGATCTCCTCATGGGCGCCCAAGGCCCCGGGCCGGGGCATCGATCTGGCAAGGGCGGTGCAGGGCATAGCCCTGGCCCCTGACCGACTCAATCGTCAAGGAGCCGTGGGACACCTCCTCCAACATGCGCCGTAGTCGACCCAACCGCACATCAATGGTGCGACTGGAATCCACGTGCACCTTGCTGCCGATGGCATGGGCGAGTTGGCCACGGGAAACAACCTGACCAATGGCGCGGCACAACTCCAAGAGCAACCTGCTGTCGCCTGGGGTGAGGGAGACCGACGCACCACCGGCCATCTCCAGGCTGCATTGGTGGGGGGAGAAGCACACCTCCCCAAGATCGATCGATTGCTCATGCAGGAACGGACCCTCCGCAAAAACCTTGCTGGCCCCAAGCAAATGCTCACAGCGCAAGAGCAATTCTTTGACAAGAAATGGCTTGACCAGATAGTCCTGGGCACCCATTTCCAAGCCAAGAATCCGATCCGCTGGACTACCCATCCCCGACAGAATCAGAACAGGAAAAGAGTGGTTCAATTGGCGCAAGCCCCCGAGAACATCTTGACCTGTCTGCTTGGGCAAAACTTGGTCAAGAATCAACAGATCAGGGCGACCCCGTGATAACGAAGCCAGCATGGGGGAAGGATGGTGGAAAACATGCAGCTCCCATTTGCATGCCACCAGCTGGGGTGCTACCAAACGGCAAAGCTCAAGATCATCCTCAACCCACCAAATCGTGGCGCCCGGATACCCAGAAGTGAAAGCACGGTACTGGTGGGGCTTCGCTACTTCGAGCTCCTGAGCATCTGATTGTCTGGGCTCTTCTGATTGCCTAGGCCCTTCTGGAGCTTGCTGCTCAGGCACGATCTCCAAAGACAGCTTGATAAAAGCCTACGAAGCACCGGCCCTATTGGTGCCCTCAAGATGCCGCAGGATTACTCCAAAAATGGAGGAAATCATTCACAATCATGCCAATAGCTGATGCCAATGGCGTTTGACTGATTGTGTCTGCGGCCATCTCGATCAGCGCTAACGATCGTCGAAGCCGATCTAGTACGGCAAGGCCCCACGCAGTTGCCCCAAGACACCTGCCCCGGTGAGAAATTCCGTTGCGATGGCAATCACGAAGCCCAGCATGGCCAGGCGACCATTCCAAAGCTCAGCTTGCTCACTCCATCCCCACTTGATCTGACTGTTTGTTGTCACCATGGGTCCAGCCTTGAAGAGAAACGTCTCCCAATCCTTATGGATTTCCCTACGAATTAATCGAGCGTGCCCACATCTGCCGCAGGCTTAGGGGCTGAAGGTGCCATCTGGTGGCAGATCAACCGCCACCAACTTCCACGTTGAAAAGCCCCGGCGATCGAAGGTCAAACCCAGGGTTCGGTTCGCTTGGTCCTTGGTGGTCAACGCAAAGGTGTTCCAGGAGCGGTAGCCAAACCTGGTCTTGGCCAGCCCATGGCCCAGCGACTCCCATTGGTCAATGGGACTGGATTCACCTAGGGGGGCCTGGCGGCTGGGCCCACCTTGGCTGCTCAACAGGCCCCGGACTCCCTCAGGGGTGGCGACGGTATCGACCAAGGCATTCACAAACGGCTCCATCAACCCAGAGGCCAACCCAGCCAGCAGGTTGGTGCCGGGCTTCTGGTGGCCGCTCAGCCGATACAGGGCAACCTGCTGGGCCTCAGCCTTCAACGACGACCGCAAGGCAGGGAAATCGATCAATCGATTGACGGCCTCCGCGTCACCGGTGGCGATGGCGTGGGTGAACTCACCCACCACAAGCAAGGGACTACCCCAATAGACAGCCGCCGCCGCAGCGATTGCCAGTCCACCAAGCGACTTCAACACGGAACCCCTGCCTGAATGTGCCCAGAGAGCTTGGGGCCTGCTGAAATTGGGATCCGAGATCCGCAAGGTTTGATTGCCCATGGAATCCAAAGAGCAGGGGCTTCCCAACGGCCCAGACCTGCTCGCCGCAGAGCGACTGAGCCGCCAGGAGGGCAGTGGCCTGACCCCTGAGGCCCTTGGGGCCGAATGGCGCCTGGATCAACTGTGGGGCAAGCAACGCTACGCCCCGCCGATGGCCCCTGCCGCGGCCCTGCTTCGCAGCCTCAAAGCGACCCTGTCGATTCGCCCCGGGACCCAGCCAACCAGCTTGCGAATCCACAACAGCGTCCAACTCGGCACGCTCAAGCTCCTTTTCGAAGGCCCCGGGCAGCTCACAGGCCGGCGCCCATTGCTGGTGTTCTGGTTTGAGAAGCTTGAGGTGCACCTGGGTCCCTGGCTCCTGATCCAGCGGGTCCTGCCCAAGCCAGCGGAAGCAAAACTGCCCTTCTTTGCCCTGATCGCCAGCGGCACTTCCAGGGGGAGTTCCACTGGTACTAGGAGTGAGGAGCGCTGGTTGGCAGCCCGGGGCCGGGGCGGTGGCCTGGCCCTCTGGC
>CAMDSS010000052.1 GCA_945907085.1 Cyanobium sp. NIES-981
CCAGCACTGGGCCGTTTCCACCACCAGGGAAGCCTGGAGCCGCAGGCCCAGATTGAGCAGGTGGTGATGCACCGCTCCCACCGCGAGCAGGGGCGGAATGGCGACGGTGGTGGCATTGATGCCGCCCTTTTGCCCATCGAGGCCCAGCCGATCGGAGAGCACCAGGATCTGGGCCCCAGCGCGCACGGCGGCTTCGGCCTCCGAGCGCAGGCGCTGCACTGCGGCCTGGAGGGCCGTCGGCCCTCCATCCAAGCCAAACAGGGTGGAAAGGGAGCTGCTGGCCAGACCTTGATCAGCCACAGCTTTGAGGTCCGCCTCATTGAGAATCGGGCTGTCCAGGTGCACCACCGCCGCGCCGGAGGCTTCTGGCCGCAGGGCTGAGCCGCGACGGCCCAGGTGCATCTCCAGGCTCATCACCAGCTTTTCGCGCAGGGGATCGATGGGCGGGTTGGTGACCTGGGCGAAGCGTTGCTTGAAGTAGTCGAAAAGCAGGTGGGGTTTATCGGAGAGCACCGCCAGGGGGATGTCGTCCCCCATGCAGTAGGTGGGCTCCTTGGCCGCCCCCGCCATGTCTTCGATCACCAGGTCCAGGTCTTCTGACGTGAAGCCAGAAGCGGTTTGCTGTTGCAGCAACTCCAGATCACCAAGGGCGCGCTCCTGCCGCCAGGGCTGGCTCTCCAGGTTGCGACGGTTGTCGGCCAACCAGCTCCCATAGGGATGGCGCGTGGCAGCTTCTTGCTTCACCTCCCAGTTGCGGAGCAGGCGGCCGTTGTCGAGGTCGACGGCCAGCATTTGGCCAGGGCCCAGGCGTCCCTTTTCGATGATGCGGCTCTCTTCAAGCTCGACCACGCCGGTTTCCGAGCCCATCACCACATAGCCGTCGCTGGTGATGCAGTAGCGGGCAGGCCTCAGGCCATTGCGATCCAAGGTGGCGCCAACGCTGCGGCCATCGGCAAACACCAACAGGGCCGGGCCATCCCAGGGCTCTTGCAAACAGGCGTTGTACTCGTACATGGCCTGGATGGCCGGACGGTTCTCCAGTTCTGGCTGCTGGCGGAAGGCCTCCGGCACGAGGGTGAACAGGCTGTCCGTGATCGGACGACCACTGCGCACCAGCAGCTCCAAGGTGGCGTCAAGGTTGGCCGAATCACTAAAGGCCGCATTCACCACGGGCTTGAGATCATCCGAGGCCTCACCCCAAACCGCATCGAGGTTGGCTTCTGCGGCCCGGGCCCAGTTGAGATTGCCCAGCAGGGTGTTGATTTCGCCGTTGTGACCCAACAGGCGCATGGGCTGGGCCAAGGGCCAGCGGGGCAGGGTATTGGTGCTGAAGCGGCGGTGGTACACCGCAAAACTCACGGCAAAGCGCCCATCGCGCAAGTCGGCATAAAACCGCGCCAACACTTCCGAGCGCACCATGCCTTTGTAGACAACGGTGCGGCTGCTCAGGGAGGCGAAATAGAGGTCGCCGGGGCCAGGGCCCCAGGCTTCCCGGGCGCGATCGCCAATCCGGCGCCGCAGCCGAAACAGCAGGGCTTCCAGCGCATCTCCGGTTATGGCCTCTCCCTCTAGGGCCTGGCCAGGGGCAGGCGCCAAGAGCCACTGGGCCATGTGGGGCGCGCTCTGGCGGGCCAAAGGACCGAGCACCGCGGGATCCACCGGCACATCGCGCCAACCCAGGCTCTGGAGGCCCAGTTTGGCCGCCTCTTCTTCTGAAAACTGAATCGCAGCGGCACGTTTGGCCCCATCGGCGGGCAAAAACACCATGCCCAGGCCGCGCTCCTGGCCCTGGGACGCCCCAGCCTCAGGCCAAACAGCCTCTAACAGGGCCCAGGGGATCCCGCAGAGAATGCCGGCACCATCTCCCGAATCGGAATCGCCACCGCAGCCTCCGCGGTGCTCCATGCAATCCAGGCCGCGCAGGGCCTGTTGCAGCACCCAGTGACTGCGCTCCCCGCCCAGATGGGCCAGGAAGCCCACACCACATGCATCTTTTTCACCCGCCACCTCAGCCGGTGCAGGGCTGTCGCAATGGGGCCAAACGGGGCGAGACGAAAGAGCCATAAACCCGAGGGCGACTGCACCACCAGAACCTCAGATCCTAAGGATCAGCAATCCCTGCCCATGGCCACGGGGTTAGCGTTGGCCAAGAATGGCCCACAGGACACCAGCACTGAGGTCGGCCCATTGAGGCCTGCACGCGGCCCCGGGCTGATCAGCTGGCTGATCCCCCGGCTTGTGCCTGCTGTTGTTGTAATCGGCAGCCAAGCCCAAGCATTTCCACCGCCTCCACCGCCTCCACCCAGCGCCTCCCAGCCAAACCCCGCACGGCAGGCCAGCCCCGCACGCCAGCCCAGCGCGGCAAGCCAGGTCATCGAGGGCACCCGCCTCTGGATCAATGGTCAAACCCAGGCGGCCCGCTGGCGCTGGGTTGGTAGGGGTAGCGGGCGGCCTGAGGAGCTCTGGCTCCCCCTTGAAGTTCTGCAAGGTCAACTGGGGGTGAGCAGCCGCAGCCGCTCCGATGGCAGCCTTGATCTGGAATGGTTTGGCCAACCCCTGACCGTGGGGCCTGGCGCGCAAGTCAGCCTCGACGACGAAGTGGCCGTCGACGGGGCTCCCCTGTTCCAGGCCTTGGGGGTCGAGGCCATCAAAAAGGGTCCTGAATTGCGGCTGCAGTTGCCCGTCGCCCAGCTGGTGCAAGTGCGCACGGCCAATCAAGTCGGACAGCGCCGGGTGGTGCTCGACCTCACCGGGCCAGCGATTGTGCGCACTAGCGAGGGTCGGCTGGAGCTCAGCATCCAGAGCAGTCCTGCCCAGCGCAGCCAGCTGGAGCTCCTGGGCCTTGGCAGCGCCGTCAGCACGCCCCAATTAAGCGAGCCCCAAACAAGCGCTTCCCTCCAGTTACAGGTGGCAGGAGGTCTGAAGCCCAACAAGGTGTTCACCCTCGGGGATCCAGCGCGGGTCGTGATCGATCTCCCCGTCGCCACGTCCCCCGAGAGCACCGGCAGCCCGGTTTCCGCTCCAGCTATCGATCCACGCCTGCAAGCCCTCCTGGGCCGGGGCATCCAATGGGACCGGATGGTGCGCCAAGGCTTCCGTATCAATGCGGTGCGCATCGATCCCCGCACCGCCCCGGTGAGCCTCAAACCACTCACCCGCACCCAAAGTATGGAAGGGCTGAGCTCCCTCCAAACCTTGGCGAACGCCCGGATGGCCCTAGTCGCCATCAACGGCGGCTATTTCAACCGCGTCAAGCGCTTGCCCTTGGGCGCCCTGAAAAGTGAAGGGCGCTGGCTCTCCGGGCCGATCCTCAACCGGGGCGTAGCCGCCTGGGCGCCCCGCAGCTTGCCCCGTTTTGGCCACCTCTCCCTCGAGGAATGGCTGGTGGGCCCGAATGGCAGCCGCTATCCCGTGCTGAACCTCAATAGCGGCTATGTCCAACGGGGGATCAGCCGCTATGGCCCGGAATGGGGCCCCAGTTACCGGGCCCTCAGTGGCGGGGAGACAGCCCTGGTGCTCCGCGCTGACAGCAGCGTGGGCCAGAGATACGCAACGGCCGACCTGGAAGCTGGCGTACCCCTACGCCGCGGCGAAATCCTGCTCGTGGGTCGCGGAGGCGTCGCGCTTCCTTGGGCCGAAGGCACCCAACTCAGCCTCAGCAGCCGGCCCAGCAACGATCTTGGCCTCGCTCCCTTTGTGATCGGGGGCGGCCCCTTGCTCCTCCAAGACGGTCGGATCGTGCTCAACGGTGTCGCCGAAGCCTTCAGCTCCGGGTTCCTCAGCCAGGGCGCCCCCCGCACCGTGGTCGCCAGCGATGGCAACCAGCTTTGGCTGATCACCTTGGAGGGCACCAGCGACAGCGGTCCGAGCCTGCCGGAAACAGCCCAACTGCTGCAAAGCCTGGGGCTGCGCGATGCCCTCAACCTCGACGGGGGCAGCTCCACGGGCCTGGTGATGGGCGGCACGATGCCGGTGAAGGGGAGGGGGGTGGTGGGGGCCGTCAACAACGGCCTGGGATTGGTCCCTTGAGGGGGCTGCCAAACTGGCTTAACGCTATGTCCTGTTCTGCCCCATGCCGAAAGGCCACAGCCTGAGGGTTACCGCCTCCGCCGCAGCCGAGCTCGGGCGGCAAGCCGCCGTGGCAGGCACCCCCGGGATGATGCACCTCGACCTCGTGGACGGCAGTTGTGAACGCTGGTCCATCCGCCTGCGGCCCGGGCACCTGGCGGGCACCCCCGTGGCCCGGGCCGACGGCATCACCCTTTACGCACCCGCCGGGCAAGGCGACCTGCTGGCCGGTCTCAGCCTTGATTACCGGGGAGATCTCAGCGGTGGTGGCTTCCTGATGCGTCCCGGTGAGGGCGTGCAGACCTGCGCCTGCGGAACCTCCTTTAGCCGGCCCGGGATGGGGCGTCAGGCGACCCAGTAAGGTGGCGGATTGTCGAAATCGGTCGGATGTCCGACCAGTGTTCTCCGACTAGATCCCGGCCTTCGATGCCCACTATCCAGCAGCTGATTCGTACCGAGCGGCAGAGTCTTACCCGTAAGACCAAGTCGCCCGCCCTCCGCGCCTGCCCCGAGCGGCGGGGTGTGTGCACCCGCGTGTACACCTCCACTCCCAAAAAGCCCAACTCGGCACTCCGCAAGGTGGCCCGGGTGCGCCTCACCTCTGGCTTTGAGGTGACGGCCTACATCCCTGGGATCGGCCACAACCTCCAAGAGCACTCTGTGGTGCTCATTCGCGGTGGCCGGGTCAAGGACCTGCCAGGCGTGCGCTACCACATCATCCGCGGCACGCTTGATACCGCTGGTGTGAAGGATCGTCGCCAATCCCGCTCCAAGTACGGCGCCAAAACTCCCAAAGAGTGACCTGGCCAGGGGCCAAGCCATCCCTAAGACGTGCTTGAGCTCCGGCGTCAGATCCCAGCCTCCCCATTCGGTCCTTTTCCCTAAACGTCCATGTCACGCCGTAACGCTGCTGAGAAGCGCCCGGTTTTACCCGACCCCCAGTTCAACAGCCGCCTGGCCACGATCATCGAGGCCAGGCTCATGAAGCACGGCAAAAAATCAACGGCCCAGCGCATCCTTTCCGATGCGTTTTCGTTGATTAACGACCGCACCGGGACCGACCCCCTGGAGCTGTTCGAAACCGCCGTGCGCAATGCCACTCCCCTGGTGGAAGTGCGGGCTCGCCGCGTTGGTGGTGCCACCTACCAGGTGCCCATGGAAGTCCGCCAAGAGCGCGGTACGGCCATGGCCCTGCGCTGGCTGGTGAATTTCTCCCGGGCCCGTAACGGCCGGAGCATGGCCCAGAAACTGGCCGGCGAACTGATGGACGCCGCCAACGAAGCGGGTAGTGCCGTTCGCAAGCGCGAAGAAACTCACAAAATGGCCGAAGCCAACAAGGCTTTCGCCCACTACCGCTACTGAGTTCCAGCTACAGATTCCAATCTGTAGAGTTCAATCCACCTTTTGTAGACCCTTCGGAGACACCCCGTGGCCCGCGCCTTTCCTCTGGAACGCGTCAGAAATATCGGTATCGCAGCCCACATTGACGCGGGTAAAACGACCACCACAGAACGGATCCTGTTCTACTCAGGTGTGGTCCACAAGATGGGCGAGGTCCATGACGGTGGCGCCGTCACCGACTGGATGGAGCAGGAGCGTGAGCGCGGTATCACCATCACTGCTGCGGCAATTTCCACCAGCTGGAAAGACAACCGCATCAATATCATTGACACCCCCGGCCACGTCGATTTCACCATCGAAGTGGAGCGCTCCATGCGCGTGCTCGATGGCGTTATCGCCGTGTTCTGCGCCGTGGGTGGCGTTCAGCCCCAATCGGAGACCGTCTGGCGCCAAGCGGACCGCTACAAGGTCCCCCGGATCGTGTTCGTCAACAAGATGGACCGCACCGGCGCCAACTTCCTGAAGGTCTACGAGCAGATCAAAGACAGGCTGAAGGCCAACGCCGTCCCCATCCAGCTACCCATCGGGGCGGAAGGAGATCTCAAGGGAATCATTGACCTTGTGCGCAACAAGGCCATCATCTACAACAATGATTTGGGTACCGACATCACCGAGCAGGACGTCCCTGCCGAGATGAAGGCCGAGGCTGATGAATGGCGCATCAAGCTGATGGAGTCGGTGGCTGAAACCGATGAGACCCTTCTTGATGTCTTCCTCGAAAACGGCGAGCTCAGCCAAGAGCAGCTGATGAAGGGCATCCGCACCGGCGTGGTGAAGCACGGCTTGGTTCCGATTCTGTGCGGCTCCGCCTTCAAAAACAAAGGTGTCCAGCTTGTTCTCGACGCCGTCGTCGACTACCTGCCTGCCCCGGTTGATGTACCCCCCATCACCGGCATCCTGCCCAACGGTGAGGAGTCGAACCGTCCCTGTGACGACAACGCTCCCTTCAGTGCCCTGGCCTTCAAGGTGATGGCTGACCCCTACGGCAAGCTCACCTTTGTGCGCATGTATTCCGGGGTGCTCCAGAAGGGCAGCTACGTGCTCAACTCCACCAAGGACAAGAAAGAGCGCATCTCCCGACTGATTCTGCTCAAGGCAGATGATCGGGAGGAAGTGGACGAACTCCGCGCCGGCGACCTCGGTGCCGTGCTTGGCCTCAAGGACACCACCACCGGTGACACCCTTTGCGTTGACAGCGATCCGATCATTCTCGAATCGCTGTTCATCCCTGAGCCCGTGATCTCCGTGGCCGTGGAGCCCAAGACCAAGGGCGACATGGAGAAGCTCTCCAAAGCCCTGCAGTCGCTCTCAGAGGAGGATCCCACCTTCCGGGTGAGCACCAACCCCGAGACCAGCCAAACCGTGATTGCCGGCATGGGCGAACTCCACCTGGAAATCCTGGTGGACCGCATGCTGCGGGAGTTCAAGGTGGAAGCCAACATCGGTGCTCCCCAGGTGTCTTACCGCGAAACCATTCGCGGTAGCGCCAAGGGTGAAGGCAAATTTGCCCGTCAAACCGGTGGCAAGGGCCAATACGGCCACGTTGTGATCGAAATGCAGCCCGGGGAACCGGGTTCGGGCTTCGTCTTCGCCAACAAAATTGTTGGCGGCATCGTGCCGAAGGAGTACATCGGTCCAGCCGAAAACGGCATGAAAGAAACCTGCCAATCCGGCGTGATCGCAGGTTTCCCGATGATCGACATCAAGGTCACCATGGTCGACGGTTCGTATCACGACGTCGACTCCTCGGAGATGGCGTTCAAAATCGCCGGCTCCATGGCCTTCAAAGATGGGGTCAAGAAGTGCAATCCTGTACTTTTAGAACCGATGATGAAGGTGGAGGTTGAGATCCCCGATGACTTCCTTGGTCCGGTGATCGGCGACATCTCCTCCCGTCGTGGACAGATCGAAGGTCAGTCCATCGACAATGGACAGGGCAAGGTCCAGTCCAAGGTGCCGCTAGCCGAAATGTTCGGCTATGCCACCCAGCTCCGATCCATGACCCAGGGTCGGGGTATCTTTTCGATGGAATTCAGCCACTATGAGGAAGTTCCTCGCAACGTCGCTGAAGCCATCATTTCTAAGAATCAGGGCAACTAACACCTGATCTTTCCCCTACCCAAACAAACCCCGATTCTTTCTACTCATGGCACGCGAGAAGTTCGAGAGGAACAAACCCCACGTCAACATCGGCACCATTGGCCACGTTGACCACGGCAAAACCACCCTGACCGCCGCCATCACCAACGTGTTGGCCAAAAAGGGTTTTGCCAAGGCCCAGGCCTATGACCAGATTGATGGTGCTCCTGAAGAGCAAGCCCGCGGCATCACCATCAACACGGCCCACGTTGAGTACGAAACCGACAAGCGTCACTACGCCCACGTGGACTGCCCTGGTCACGCGGACTATGTGAAAAACATGATCACCGGTGCCGCCCAAATGGACGGCGCGATCCTGGTGGTGGCCGCCACCGACGGCCCCATGGCCCAAACCAAGGAGCACATCCTCCTGGCCAAGCAGGTGGGCGTGCCCGCCCTGGTTGTCGCCCTCAACAAGTGCGACATGGTCGACGACGAGGAAATTCTCGAACTCGTCGAACTGGAAGTGCGTGAACTGCTGAGCAGCTATCAGTTCCCTGGTGACGACATCCCCGTGGTCCAGGTGTCCGGCCTCAAGGCCCTCGAAGGCGACGCCGTGTGGGAAGCCAAGATCGACGAGCTGATGAACGCCGTTGACGAGTCGATCCCCGAGCCCGCGCGCGAGGTCGACAAGCCCTTCCTGATGGCCATCGAAGACGTGTTCTCGATCACCGGTCGTGGCACCGTGGCCACCGGCCGTATCGAGCGCGGAAAGGTCAAAGTGGGCGAAACCGTGCAGGTCGTGGGCATCAAGGACACCCGCGAAACCACGGTGACCGGCGTGGAAATGTTCCGCAAGCAGCTTGAAGAAGGCATGGCTGGCGACAACGCGGGTCTGCTGCTGCGCGGCATCCAGAAAGAGGACATCGAGCGCGGCATGGTGCTGGTGAAGCCCAACTCCATCAAGCCCCACACCAAATTCGAAGGTGAGGTCTACGTGCTGAAGAAGGAAGAAGGCGGCCGCCACACCCCCTTCTTTGCCGGCTACCGCCCGCAGTTCTACATCCGTACCACGGACGTGACCGGCCAGATCACCGCCTTCACCTCTGACGAAGGCGACGACGTCGAAATGGTGATGCCCGGTGACCGCATCAAGATGACCGGTGAGCTGATCTGCCCCGTTGCCATTGAGCAAGGTATGCGCTTCGCCATCCGCGAAGGCGGCCGCACCATCGGTGCGGGTGTGGTGTCCAAGATCATCGAGTGAGGCTGATTTAGCCTGTTGGGGTGGGTCTTATGCCCACCCCTTCTTTGATCAACACCCTCATCAAGCGCACCTCGACAATTCAATCCTGGTCACTCCCAAACCTTGGGCTGTAGCCAGAGCCCACCGGATTTACCCCCCGGCTTCACCAACAAGCTTTTTCTCCATGTCCACAGCTATTGCCCAGCAGAAGATCCGCATCCGCCTGAAGGCGTTCGATCGCCGCATGCTGGATCTGTCCTGCGAAAAAATCATCGAAACCGCCGATCACACCGCTGCCACGGCCATCGGCCCCATCCCCCTGCCCACCAAACGCAAGATCTATTGCGTCCTGCGCTCGCCCCACGTGGATAAGGACTCCCGCGAGCACTTCGAAACCCGCACCCACCGCCGGATCATCGATATCTACAGCCCTTCGGCAAAAACCATTGATGCCCTGATGAAGCTGGACCTGCCCAGCGGCGTGGACATCGAAGTCAAGCTCTAAAAAGAAAGCGCCCAGCCTCGATTGGTGAAGCATGCCCCTCTCTGCGGCCCTTGGGCCTGCGGAGCAGGGGCAATTTTTCTAGGATTACTGAGCACTCCTGGTAAAGCCATGGGCGAATTGGCCGTAAGGGAGCTGCCGCTTTTCCCCCTACCTGATGTGGTGCTCTTCCCCCAGGAAGTGCTGCCCCTCCACATCTTTGAGCCCCGCTACCGGATGCTGTTGCGCACGGTGATGGCCGAAGATCGCCGCTTTGGCATCGTGCGCTGGGATCCCCAGGAGCAGGAAATGGCCAAGGTGGGCTGCTGCGCTGAGATCCTCCACTGCCAAACCCAAGACGATGACCACAGCAACATCGTGACCATGGGGCAACAGCGCTTTCGGGTGCTGGACATCGTTCGTGAAGCCCCATTCCGGGTGGCCATGGTGAGCTGGATTGAGGATGACCCCGCCGCCGGCCAAAACGAACTGGAGACCTTGGCTGGGGAAGTCAGCCAGGCCCTGAAGGACGTGGTGGAACTCACCGGCAAGCTCGTGGGTAAGCCCACCTCCCTGCCCTCCGACCTGCCCGACCTACCGCGGGAGCTGTCGTTCTGGATTGGTTCCCACCTCGGCGGCCCCGTAGCCGACCACCAGCAGGCCCTTCTGGAAATCACCGACACCGCTGAACGGCTGCGCCAGGAATACCAACTTCTGGACCACACCCGCAGGCAACTCGCGGCCCGCACCGTGCTCAAAGACACCTTCCAACCCCAATAGCCCCCGCCCAGCAACCGCGATGACGTTGATCAGCGCCC
>CAMDSS010000053.1 GCA_945907085.1 Cyanobium sp. NIES-981
CAAACCACGAGATCGGGCTTGGCCCTGCGCACCCGATCCAATTGCCGTTCCACGTCTTGGCCCTCACTGATTTGGGTGCCTGCCGGCAGGAGATCCAATTCAGAGGCCAGCAGTTGGCGATCGAGATAGGGCGTGCCCACTTCCACCAACTCCATGCCGCATTCCCGGCTTAAAAAGCGAGCCAAAGAGAGCTCAAGTTGGGAATCGGGCAAGAGGAAAAGCCGTTTGCCCGCCAACGTCTCCCGGTGGGGAGCGATGGCATGGCGTCCCCGCTCCACCAGGGGATCCAGTACCGCTGCCACCTGGGCCGGGGCCACACCGCAGGCGGCAGCGCCGGCGGCCATCCAGTCCCGGCTGCCCTCGACTCCGAGGGGATAGGGAGCTGCAATCAACTCGGTGCCGCGGGCGATCAGCGCCCGGGCGGTGGCACTCAAAAAGGGCTGGGCCAGAAGCACCTTGGTGCCCTTGCCCACAGGAGGCAGCTCGGTTGAGCGCCGCGGCGGCAGGCTCCGCACCGCGCCGACCCCCATGCGACCAAACAGATCGACCAGCCGATCTTCCACCGCATCGGCCAAGGTGCCGGCAATCAACAGCTGGGGTTCATCGCTCGTGGGCATGAGGGGCGTCATGGCCACCAGGGCCTGGTCTTCCCCCTGGGTGAAGGTGGTTTCAATCCCACTGCCGCTGTAATTCAGCACGGTTACTTGGCCCAAAAGCTGGCGGTTGAGCCGCTCCGCTGCCTTGGCCAGATCCAGCTTGATCACCTCGCTCGGGCAGGAACCCACCAAAAAGAGGGTGCGGATTTCAGGACGGCGGGCCAGCAACTCCTTCACGAGCCGATCGAGCTCCTCATTGGCATCGGCCAGACCCGCCAAATCCCGCTCGCCCAGGATCGCTGTCCCGAAGCGGGGTTCCGCAAAGATCATGACGCCCGCCGCGCTTTGCACCAGGTGGGCACAGGTGCGGGATCCCACCACCAGGAAGAAGGCGTCGGGCATGCGCCGATGCAGCCAAACAATCGAGGTGAGGCCGCAGAACACCTCCCTCTGACCGCTTTCCTTCAAAATCTCCAAAGGGGGGGGCACCTTCGGCCCAGCGTCGAGCACCCCATCAAGCATTGGATTAGCCATGGCTTCAGCCAGCGTCGATGCGCCCATCGCGTCGAAGCGACGCACGTACCAACAACAGTTACTGGCAAGGAGACGCAAAAGGGGCAGATCGCCTACAAATGTTCGGGATTAGGGTCGCGCCGGGTGTGTATCAGCTCACCAACGGCGGGAAACAGCGCAGCCTTGGTTGATTGACCTACCATCACACTCCATTGTTGGTGGCCTCCGAGGCTCCCAGCCAGCTGCCTCACGGCACGGCAGCAAGGGCGGGACTTAAGGATCCGGCTGAAGCTGTCAGGTGACCATCACCCCAGTTGATTGCGTGCGGCTTAAGAGGGAAAGTCGCCAACTGAGTTTTGTCCGTCAGGGTGAAATTGCAATGTCATCGCCCGCTGCACAATAAAGATCAACTGGGCTGTGCTCCAGCCGGCCATGAGTACCCCGTTAATGGCTTCACCAACACTCAATAGTCGCCAGCATTTCATCAGCAAAACGTCTCCATAGCCAACCGTGGTGAACGTAATGCCTGAGAAATACAGGCTTTCTTCAAGGCCATGAATGGCGCCAACGTGGCGATAGGCCCATGCCCATAGGACAATGTCCAGCAACAAGGTTGCTGCCGTCATGAGGGCTCCGAGTGCAATGACCAAGAGGTGGCGGCCACGATGGGTTGAGCACCAGGCGCTGAGCCGTCCTGATTGATTCCAATCGACCTGCATGGATGTGACCAGGGTGTGAAGCGTCGTTGTGGCAACGAGCATCCCCACGACAATGACTGCAACGGTCCCGATCTCAGGGCAACGAGAGGGTTGAGATGTTGCTTGATAGGCGCTCAACGCGATCCCTGCTGCAGCTGCGCCTGCCAACAGGAGCCACCTCATCTGTTTCCAGCTCATCCTCTGAATAACCAACCCTGGAAGCGACGCGTCAAGAAGGGCATCACCACATAGTTGAGCAGCCCCACCATGATCGTCAATTTGACCAACATGGCGAGAATCCCCGGCCACGAGCTCAGCAGGAAGGCCACAAGGGGGCTAACCACAAGGAAACAAGCCGGGACACCAATCCAGACCAGGATGGCCTGCTTGTAGCGCTTTGGGGGCGAGTGGGAGGGTAGGCCAGGTAACTGGAACCAGGGTTCCAGGCCCGTGAGCGTCTTAATGGATTCTGGCTCGCGAATCAACGGCTGCACGCGCTCGACCCAGCCTTTTCGGTTCTCCGATTGCATCCAGGCTTCCAGATGCTGGCAGGTGTCGAACTGGAGCACGATCACGTGATTAGACGTCACACCGAGTTCGGGGCGCAGGATGTGGGCGCCCTGGTACCCGTCGAAGGTGCGGGAGTCTGCGGCAATTCCCTTGAGCCACTCGTCGTAGCCCGTTTCGCGGCCAGGGCGAACGCGATGGGTGATCACCGCCGTGACTTGAACGCTGGAATCCATGAGGGGAGGGTTCGAAAAGCTCCTGGAGCGCCAGTATGAATCCTTGTAGTCAATGGCGGGAAAAGGCCCCCAGACTGTCTATGCGGAGTGGTTAAAAAAATGAAGAGATCTATTTAGCTGCTTCCCTCAGTGCGATTTAAGGCAGATCCGCTCGGGCAAGAATTCTGCTTCTTCTTCACGGATTCGTTATTTATGATGTGATGGGATTAACCCTTTCCAGGGCAGTTGCTCTTGTTCAAGCTAAGTAGGCCTGATCTTTCAGGCAGTCTTAGAAAAGATGTGTTCCATTGATTTTTTCGCTGGGTTTGGTTTTCGACGCGGGCCGCTATGTTCTGCCTCCGTTGTCTGACTCCCCGCACGATTAGGGTCTGGTTTTCCAAGGCAAGCTCCTGGCTAGAAGGTTTGCAGTGGTTGTGTTGGCGCGCCCGGCTATTGGCCGAATTGATTGCTGGCTCCAATATTGTGTTTAGCTTTGTTTCTTTCGAGATTTTTACTCGACCTCGGCCAAGCCCTGTAGTCAATGGCGTTTATGCCGGCACGGTCCAGGGCGAGCTGCATCCAATAACCAGTTCTTAACCCATCAAAATCCGTTGATGACTCAGAGTTGTTGCGTCGGATATGGCCAGCATGCTTCCCCCCTTCAGGCTCAGCCTCGCTTTGGTCGCCACGCTTGTCGTCCCCCTTGCCCCCGGGATCTCGCTCGCCCAGCAGCAGGCTGCTCTCCGGCCGATCCGGATCAGTGGCTCCAGCACCGTGTACCCGATCCTGCAGGCCAGTATCAGTGCTTTTCGCCAGACTGCCCCAGGCAAGGGCGTCAGCGTCAGCCTTAAGGAAACGGGTAGCTCTGCGGGGTTTCGGGATCTCTGTAGCGGCCGGGTCGAGATCAGCAATGCGTCACGGCCGATCAATGCCAAGGAACTGAAGGCCTGTGCTGACAAAGGGATTCGTTTCATTGAAGTCCCCCTGGCCTTTGATGCGCTTTCGGTGGTGGTTCATTCTGGCAACACTTGGGCAAACACCATCAGCCCCCAGCAGCTCTCCCTGCTCTGGAACCGCAACGCCCAGGGGCGCATCAACAACTGGAACCAGGTGAATCCCGCCTGGCCCAAGCGGCCGATCAAGTTGTGTGGTCCGGGGGCTGATTCAGGCACCTTTGACTATTTCAACAAGGTGATCAACGGCGATGAGGACAACTCACGCCGGGATTACACCGCCAGCGAAGATGACACTGTGGTTGTGAACTGTGTGGCGAAGGATCCCCAGGCACTTGGCTACCTGGGCTATGGCTGGTTCCGCAGCAATGCCGGTCAACTCAAGTCCTTGGCAGTCGTCAATCCGAAGGGTAAAGCAGTACAGCCTTCCGTTCAATCGGTGTTGCAGGGCAAATATCAGCCCCTCTCCAGAGTCCTATTCGTTTATGTCAGCGACCAGGCTTTGGGCCAGAGTCCAGATGTTCGCAACTTCACCACTTTCTTGGTTAGAAATTCCCCCTCTCTCGTTGCCAAGGCCAACTACATTCCCTTGCCTGAGTCCACAATTCGGGTGGTGGAGACCAAGCTCTACCGGCGAGTGTTGGGCACGTCCTTTGGGGGCGAACTGCCAGTGGGCCTGACGATTGGCGATGCCCTCCAGCGCAGCTTTGATCAGCACAAGCGACCCGAATTTCGCTAGTTGAAAAGCTCACTCAAGTAACCGCTGCCCCCCCTTGGCCCATGATCCTGCTGGCCAAAGGGGGGTAAGCCTGTTGCGGCAAATTATTGTGCTGATCCGTGTTGTTACCTGGTTTTGCTGAACAGCTCTGACTCGTTGCCCCTCGGTGATGTTGTCGTTGCAGCAATGAACTGCTCGGCTTGGTTGAAGAGCCGCTCCTGCTTGGCGGTATCCATTCGATCCAGCAGGCGCACCATCATCGCTAGTCGCGGATTGGTTTGAAAGAACGGACGATGGCGATCAATAAACCGCCAGTACAATCCATCCCAGATCTCGCACCAGGGGCCCCGGCGAAAGTCGCCCATCTTGAGAATGTAGTTTGATCCGCAGATATAGGGCTTGGTTGCGAAAATGCCACCATCGCTCATCTGACCCATTCCATAGACATTGGGGCCCATCACCCAGTCGTAGGAGTCGAGATAGCGCTCCATGAACCATTGGTAAACCTCCCGAGGCTGAATCTCACACAGCAACATCACATTGCTGATCACCATCAAGCGCTCAATATGGTGGTTGTAACCCAAGTGATTCGCCCGCTTGATGGCTTGATCTAGGGGCGGCAGGCCTGTGGTGCCATCTTGCCAGCAGGCAGCGAGGCTGCGGTGATGGTCCCAAAAGTTGGCCTGGGCCTGCCGTTCCCTGTGGCACAGATGAATGCCCCGCACAAACTCCCGCCAGCCGATCACTTGGCGGACAAAGCCTTCCAGTGATGCCAGGGGAATGGACCTTGGGGTAGGAAAAAGGGAGTCGCCGTGATCGACTACTGCCTGATTGGCTGCTGTCTGATCGACTGCTGCTTGATTGACTGTCGCTTGATCGACAGCGGCTTGAATGACAGCAGCCGGATCGAGGAGGCCGATGTTGAGCAGGGGCGAGAGCAGGGAGTGGTTCAGGCTGTCAAAAGTTCCACTTAGGGCATCTTCATAGGGGCCAAAATTTGCAAAGCGTTCCTGCAGAAAGCACGCCAGCCAGCTGTCCGCCCCGATGTGGTCGTAGGGAATGAACAGCGCTCCAAGCTCGCCCGGATTGTCAGGGAAATAGCGCCTCACCAATTCACGAACCACCCCGTCATGGCGGCTGGGGGGGACTAGGGGCAGAGCAGGCTCGGTGTAACCCTTTGGTAGCCGCTTGCGGTTGTCGGCATCAAGGCTCCACTGGCCCCCGGTTGGGCTGCCATCGGCTTCCACGAGCAGCCCCAGGCGCTTGCGTTGCCGCTCGTAGAAGGTCTTCATGAAGGGCCGTCGTTTGCCTTCAAACCACTGGCGGCTCTCGGCAGCGCTTTCCAAAAAATCTGGCGATGGCAGCACCGTCAGCTGCACCCCAGAGGCCAGACAAAATGCCTTGAGGTTGTGTTGAAAGCCCGGATCGGCAATCTCTGCCACCCGCAGTTCTTGGGTGGTCATTGCTGTTTTGTCCGAGGAATGAGAAAGGCCCAGCTCGAAGCCCACCCTTTCAAAGAAGGTGAGCCCCTCGGACTTGGGCAGCTCGAAATAGCGCACCCGGATTCCTTGCTCCATCAGGGCATCGCGGAAGCTGCGCATGGCCACGAGGGTGTGCAGCAACCTCAACTTGTGATAGCGGTAGGCAGAGGCGACGCCGAGGTCTTCCACCATGACCACGGTGTCCTGGGGGCCAAGCTGGAGATCAGGCCCCCCAAGCCATTGGCGGTAGAGCTGGTTGCCCAGGATCAGGGTTAGCGCCATAGCTGCATGTGGCTTCCATCGGGGTCATAGCGCTTGGCCTGCCCCTCAAGATCAAAGCGCCTGGGGGACCCCCCAAAGCTTCGGGGATCTGATCCCACCCCGGCCAGGTAGGCCCAATTCCCCGTATTGAGGGCTGGATCGGCATCGATCAACATCCACTCGAAATAGCGGGCCCCCCAGGTCCACGGCAACTGCAGGCTGTTCACGAAGTGGGAAGCCACCCACTGTCTACCGCGGTTGGAGAGGTAGCCCGTGGCATTGAGTTCGCGCATTTGGGCATCAATGCGTTCATGGCCGCACTCGGCCCGGGTCCAGCGCCGGAACAGCTCCCGATTCGGGTTTGCCTTGGGCAGGCGGCCCTGGATGCCGGATTCGCTATGGAAGGCCTCGCCATGGGCCCGCTCCGACCACAGAAAAAATTCCCGCCAGAGCAATTCCTGCCGCATCCACTCGCAGCCTTCGCTGGGTCCAAAGATGGCCTGGTGGGCCTCCAGGGCGTGCCAGATCCGACGCACCGACATGCTGCCGTTGGCGAGAAAAGGTGAAAACTTCGAGGAAAACTCGCTGCCGACCAACTGGTTGCGGCTGGCCTTGTAGGTCTTCAGACCATCGGAGTCAAACACGTAGTGCTGCAGCCGCTCGAGGGCGCTCGCTTCATCGCCGCGAAAGGGAAAGGCACTGCGTGGATCACCCCGATTAGGGCCCCGCTCAGGGCTCGGGCCAGGGGGTGGCGCCGGCGGGCCCATCGATCGGTGCCGCAACGTCTCCAACTCACCCGCCGACCAAGCTTCCAGTCCGTTGGCCAGGACAGAAATCTCCGGCTCAGGCAGAGGGGGTTCGGGGGCGCCTTGAATTTGCCGCCGGAACTCCCCAAAGACCCTGGGAAACTTCGCTTTGCTGGCGGGCCAGTCGGCAAACAGCCGGCTTTGCTCGCCATACAGAACGGCATCCGGCTGCAGCACGGGCGCCAAGGCTTCGAGGGCCGCCGCTGTTGGGAGCTCGGGGAAACAAAGCAGGGGGATCCCCAGGGCTTCGGTGCGGGCGTGCAGGGCACGCAAGGCGTCATGGTCGAGTTTGCGTTGGTGGGGCCCCCTGAGGCGCTGGCCCTCCGCCCGAGCTGCGAGCAACACCAAGCGCCCGCCTTGGTGGCCTCGCACCAAGTCCATCGCTTGATGCAGCACGGGTTGGTCGTGGAGGCGCCATTGGCCCTCCAAGGCCACTAAGACCGTGAAGCCATCTAGCATTTTGGGAGTGATTTTTGGGGTTGAAGAGCTCTCATGCGTTCCCTGTCCTCTTGCCTGTTGCTCGCGGCTACGGTTGCCTTCCTCGAAAGCCCTGCCCAGGCCCAGCGGGTGGTGCCGAAGATTGGCACGATTTGCCCCATCGGCTATGTGGACACCCTCAATGGCAAGTGCAGCACCCTGGGCCTGGCCTACTACATCGTTCAACCCACGAATGGGCAAGCTTGTCCCTCCGGTTGGATGAACGTGGGTGGTGGTTATTGCAGTAAAAAATAAGTCGCTACCTCGGAAAAATCGGTTTTTCAACCCCCACCGTTTTCCCAAGCACCGCCGATCTAACGACTCGTCCAGCCCCCATCGATGGGCAAGATGATCCCAGTCACAAAACCACTGTGGGGCGAGGCCAGAAACAAGATGGCTGTATCGATGTCTTCGACCTTGCCAAAATGACCAACCGGGTAGCGGCTGATGTTCTGCCGAACCCACTGCGGATCAGCCATCACCGAGGCATTCAGTTCTGTGGGGATATGTCCTGGAGCAATCGCATTCACGGTGATTCCTTGGCAGGCCCATTCCACCGCCAGAGTTCGGGTTAGACCCACTACCGCGTGCTTACTCACCACGTAGGGCGCCACAGAGCCGGTTTCCTGACCCACCAATCCAAAGATGGAGGCAATGAGAATCACCCGGCCAGCTCTGGAACGCTGCAGTTGTGGCAAGAGGGTTGATGCCAGTTGGGCGGGCACGGTCACGTTGAGATGCTGCACCATCTCAAACAGGTTTGGATCGAAGGCCTCGATGCTGCAGCGGCCTGAAATACCTGCCGCCGCCACCAAAATGTCGCATCCGCCAAGTTGGTCGGCCGCCTTTTCAATGGCCTGGCTGGCATTTGGAGAGGTCAGATCGAGGGCTAGTGGGACAAGCCGTTCAGCTATGGCTGGGTATTCGGCCGCGATTTGATTGAGTCGCTCGATCCTGCGCGCCACGATGAGGACCTTGGCCCCTGCTCTGGCCAGGATGAGGGCCATCCTGCGGCCCAAGCCACTGGAGGTTCCGGTAACAACAGCAACCGACCCTTCAAGGGCGAACAGCTCGGAAACGCTGAATGGCTCGGCAGAGGTTCCCATGAACAGCAACGCTCAAGGCTGAAGTAACGATGCTGAATCCAGTCTAGAAACGTCGCCGCAACTGACCCGTTGCCAGTTGCACCTCGCTAAAAACAGCACCACGGCGACCATCAGGCAGGCCATAGCAAGCACAAACAACGGCACCACGATCAGGGCAAGATCAATTGCCGCGACTGCGCTCACAAACACGATGGCCACCACCAGGGCCACGAGCAGAATGGTGACGGTGGCGAACTCAATCGCCTTCATCACCAGGCGGATGCGTTTCTTTTGAATCTGCAGCTCAAGCAGACAATCCCGATTGCTGTTTCGTGAGGCCCCTTCCTGTAGCCGTCTTGCCCGATCAATGATTCGGTTAAGCCGGTTGGTCAGCACATTCAGTAAGCCGCTGATCCCCGCCAGTAAAAAGACCGGAGCCACCGAGAGGTGGATCGCCCGGGCAAGCCCCTCAACCGGTGCGGTGGTAACCAGGGCCAGGGCATGCACGGTTGGTTCGGCCAAAGTGGTACCGAAAACCTACCCGTGCTGGACCACCTGCCATGACCAGCATTCAATCCAGCGACCCAGGTCAGGCGCCCCTTCAGAAGCTGCGGGCCTATCTGCACACCACCCAGGTCCTGGGATCGATCCATAGCGCCCTCTATTACGACCAAAACACCGCCATGCCCGCCGCGGGGGCGGAGTGGCGGGGGGAACAGCTGGCCTTGCTGGCCCAGCAACTGCATGTCCGCCAGAGCAGTGGGGCCTATGCCGACTTGCTCTCCGCCGCAGAAGCGCAATGGGATGGCACCCCAGGCCCCATGGGCCGCAATCTCCAGTTGCTGCGCCAGGACTTTGATCGCCAGCACCGCCTCGATGCCGCCCTGGTGGGCCACATCGCCCAGGCCCAGGCCCAGGGCTATGCCCGCTGGAAAGAGGCCAAGGCCAAGGGCGATTTCAGTCTGTTTGCCCCGTCCCTTCAGGACCTTGTGGACCTTCGCCAGGAGCAAGCTCGCCAGTTGGCCGAGCCCCGAAGTTGCTGGGAAACCCTGGCCCAGCCCTTTGAACCCGACATCAGCAAGGTGCGGCTGGACGCCCTGTTTGCTCCCTTGCGCCAAGAACTGCCAGCCTTGATCGAGCGGGCCCGATCCGCGGCCAGTAGGCAGCCATTGGCCCGGTGGGATCTGCCAGAGAGCAGTCAGCAGAAGCTCTGCCAGGAGCTGTTGAACGGCTGGGGTTTTGATCCGAATCGCTGCCAAACAGCCCGCTCGCCCCATCCCTTTTCCTGCACCTTGGGGCCGGCTGATTTCCGCATCACCACCCGGGTGGTGGCGGGCCAACCCCTCTCAGCCCTGCTGGCTACGGCCCATGAATGGGGCCATTCCCTCTACGAGCAGGGGCTGCCGCGCAGCGGCGACCACTACTTCCCTTGGCCCCTGGGGGATGCCACCTCCATGGGGGTGCACGAGAGCCAAAGTCTGTTCTGGGAATGCAGGGTGGGGCGGAGTCAGGCCTTTGCCCAGCGCCTGGAGCCTTCGATCGCCGCGGCTTGGCACCTGGCGAACCC
>CAMDSS010000054.1 GCA_945907085.1 Cyanobium sp. NIES-981
CGCTCCGGCCAGCTCATGCAATAGAGAATCGGCAGCTTCATGTCGGGCCATCCCAGCTGGGCCAGCACCGACGAGTCGGCCAACTCCACCATCGAATGGATGATCGATTGGGGGTGGATCACGATCTCGATGTGGTCGTAATCCAGGCCGAAGAGGTAGTGGGCTTCGATCACTTCGAGCCCCTTGTTCATCAGGCTGGCGCTATCCACCGTGATCTTTTTGCCCATGCTCCAGTTGGGATGGCTGGTGGCATCGGCCACGGTGGCCTTCACGAGATCCGCCGCGTCCCAATCGCGGAAGGCGCCGCCCGAGGCGGTGAGCTGGATGCGGCGCAGCCCCGGGGTGGGAATGCCCGTGGAGAGGCGGGCGGTGTCGGCCCAGGGCGTGCCCTGCAGGCACTGGAAGATGGCCGAGTGCTCGGAATCGGCTGGCAACAGGCGCGAACCGCTCTTGGCCAATTCCGGCAACACCACCGGACCAGCGGCGATCAGGGTTTCCTTGTTGGCCAGGGCCAGATCCTTGCCGGCGCGCACCGCAGCCAGGGTGGGCAGCAGGCCGGCGCAACCGACGATCCCGGTCACCACCAGATCGGCGCTGGGCCAGGCCGCCGCCACGCAGATGCCGTCGGGGCCGCCCAGGATTTCGGGCAGCTTGGCCGGGCGCTGGCTGGGCTCGAGGGCGTTGAGCCGGGCCTTCAGGCTGGCCACTAGCTCGGCATCGGCCAGGGCCACCACCTCGGGGGCGTGGCGCTGAATCTGCTGAATCAGGAGGTCGAGGTTGCGCCCTGCCGTCAGGGCCACCACCTTGAAGCGATCGGGGAAATCCTCCACGATCTCGAGGGTTTGGGTGCCGATCGAACCGGTGGATCCCAGCACGCTGATGGCTTTCACGGCTGGGGCCCCTGTAGGTTTCGGCGCTCCAGTTTCCCATCGCCCCTGCCCGCTGGATTGGCCCTGTGGATCTGGAACCCCGCCTTCTGTACCTAGACCCCTATCTGGCGGCCTTTAACAAGCCCTCTGGGCTTTTGAGCCAACCCGGTTTGGGGCCGGACTTGGCCGATTCCCTCATTACCCGGGTCCAGCAGCGCTGGCCGGAGCTGCGCCTGGTGCACCGGCTCGATCGCGACACCTCGGGCTTGCTGCTGCTGGCCTTCACCCCACGGGTCCACCGCCAGCTCAGTGGCCTGTTTGCGGTCCGCGCGATCCACAAGGCCTATGGGGCCGAGGTGGCAGGTCACCCCCGGGCCCAGGGCGGCCTAATCGATAGGCCCCTGGCCCGGATCGGCACCCGGCCGCCCCGCTATGGCCCCCTGCCCGTGGTCCAAGGCGGCAAGCCGGCCATCACCCATTGGCGGGTGCTGCAGCGGCGCTGGGATGGCCAGGGTCGGCCGATCGCCCGGGTGTTGCTCGTGCCCCGCACCGGCCGCTCCCACCAATTGCGGGTGCATCTCGAGCAGATCGGCCATCCGATCCTGGGGGATCCGATCTACGGGTCGACGCCAGGTGTGGCAGAAGGGGCGGCACTAGGGGCAGATCGCCTCAAGCTCCATGCCTGGGGCCTGCGGTTTCGCCATCCGGCCACGGGCAAGCCCCTGCGGCTGCGCTGCCCGGCACCATGGGACAACCACGATGGGCCGAGTTCGGTCCTGGCAACCCATGGCTGATCTGCCCCGTTTTTTGCAGCGCTGGAATTTCATTGAACGGGCCAAGCTCGAGCGGGAGCTTTGGGATGCCTTTGAGCAGGGCCAGGACCTCGATGCCCTGGTGGGCGATTGCCAGCAGGCTGTGGCTGCGGGGGCCAAGGATCGGGCCTTTCAGCTCGAGGTGTGGCAAACCACCTTGGAGCGGATCCGCAAAATCGAGGGGATGATGAAGGGCAAGCAGGCACCGCCGGCCCCTACGGACGATTGATTGGATGGGCATCCAGGCGATTAAGCCCGAATCCAGTCGGTGAGTCCGCCGCCCTTGTCGATCAGTTCGATGCCTTGGGCCTTGAGCCCGTCGCGGATGCGATCGGCCTCCTGGAAGTTTTTGGCGGCCTTGGCGGCAAGCCGGGCCTCGATCTGGGCCTGAATCTCAGCGTCGCCCGCTCCGGGATGTCCGTTTGACCCGGCGTCTGCCTTGGCGGGCTCCGTTTCAATTTTGAGCCCCAGAACGCTGGCGAGTTCCTGCAGCAGGACGCACCTTGCGACGAGCTCGCTTTGGTGGGCCTCGGCTGCGGCGGCTGGATCGCCCCGCTCGATGCGGTTGGCCAAAGCGCGCAGGGGCTTGGCAAGCTCAAACAGCACCGCCAGGGCGGCGGAGGTGTTGAGGTCGTCGTTGAGGGCCGCCGCAAAACGGCTGCGGGCATCGGCCCAAGGGAAGCCCCCGGCCTGGGGAATCTCCGGTTGGGGAATCTCCGGTTGGGGTTTGTTGGCGTCCTGGGGGGCTGGGCCCGTGGCAGCGGTCAACTGGAGGGCGGCGTTGAGCCCCTTCCAGCCGGTGGCCGCGGCGTCGAGGGCCTCGGGGGTGAAATCGAGCGGTTTGCGGTAGTGGGCCTGCAGCACGAAGAGCCGCAGGGTCATGGCTGAAACACCGCTCTCCACCAGGGCCCGAATCGTGGTGAAGTTGCCGAGCGACTTGCTCATCTTCTGGCCGCCCACGTTCACCATGCCGTTGTGCAGCCAATAGCGGGCGAGCTCGTGGCCGCTGGCCGCTTCCGATTGGGCGATTTCGTTCTCGTGGTGGGGAAAGATCAGGTCGGCACCGCCCAGGTGGATGTCGATGGTGTCGCCGAGTTCGGCGCGCACCATGGCGGAACATTCGATGTGCCAGCCAGGCCGGCCAGCGCCCCAGGGGGAGGGGAAGCTGGGTTCACCGGGCTTGGCTCCTTTCCAGAGGGCGAAATCAAACGGGTGCTGTTTGCGCGCCTCCTCGACATCGGCGACCCGACCATCGGCGTTGGACTGCTGTTCGGCGAGATCGCGGCCAGAAAGTTTGCCGTAGCCGGCGTGCTTCATCACGGCGAAATAGACATCCCCATCGGCGGAGTAGGCGGCCCCTTTGGCTTCCAGCTCGCTGATCAAGGCGCGAATCCCATCCAGGCTTTGGGTGGCCCGGGGCATGCGATCGGCCGGCAAAATATTCAGCGACGCCATGTCGGCCACGAAGGCCTCGATATTGCGCTCACTCACCGTCTCCATGGAGCTGCCCTCGGCGGCGGCGCGGTTCAGGATCTTGTCATCGATGTCGGTGTAGTTCTGCACGAACGTCACCTGGTAGCCACTCCAGATCAGGTGGCGGCGCAGCACGTCCCAGGCGATGTAGCTGCGGGCATGGCCCAGGTGGCAGAGGTCGTAGACCGTTACCCCGCAGCAATAGATGCTCACCTTGCCGGGTTCCAGCGGCACGAAGGTTTCGGTGCGGCGGGTGAGGGTGTTGGTGAGCTGAAGGGCCATGGGGGCTGCTGTCATTTCGCTTCCATCCAGTTCGGGCCCACCCCGGTTTCCACCACAAGAGGCACCGAGAGTTTGACGGCGTTTTCCATGGTTTCACGGGTCAGGGTGACCACCGCATCCAGGGCCTCGGGGGCGGCTTCGAGCACCAGTTCGTCGTGCACCTGGAGCAGCAGCCTGGCGGCCAGGCCGGCGCTTTCCAACCTGTGGTGCAACTGCACCATGGCCACCTTGATGATGTCGGCAGAGGAACCCTGGATGGGGGCGTTGGCCGCGGCGCGCAGTTGCTGGGCCTCCATGCCGCCCCGGCGGGCTACCTCCAGGTCGATGGCGAGGGGATCTTTGCCCCGGAGGCGACCCAAACCATTGGGATCAAAGGGAAAGGGCCGCCGCCTGCCCAGGATCGTCTCCACATAGCCCTGGCTGAGGGCCAGCCGTTCTTGCAGCTCCAGGAAGGCGAACACCTTGGGGTAGCGCTGCTTGTACTTGCTTAAAAACTCCTTGGCCTGGGCCTGGCTCACGCCGGTTTCCCGGGCAAAGCGCTGGGCACCCATGCCGTAGATCACACCGAAATTGATCGTCTTGCCCAGCCGCCGCTCTTCGGGAGTGATGTCCTCTTTTTCCAGCAGCAAGCGGGCGGTGAGGGCATGCACATCGTCTCCCTGTTGGTAGGCGTTCACGAGCACCTCCTCCCCCGAGAGGTGGGTGAGGATGCGCAGCTCGATTTGGGAGTAGTCGGCGCTGATCAGGTGCCAACCCTCCTGGGGCAAAAAGGCTTTGCGAATTCGTCGGGAAAATACCGTGCGAATCGGGATGTTTTGCAGGTTTGGGTTGCTGCTGGAGAGCCGGCCGGTGGCGGTGACGGCCTGATTGAAATCGGTATGCACCCGCCCCGTTTCTGGTTCCACCAGGGCGGGTAGGGCGTCCACATAGGTGCTCTTTAATTTGCTCAGGGTGCGGTGCTCCAGCACCAAGGGCACCACCGGGTGATCGGCCTCCAGCTTCTCGAGCACGGCGGCATCGGTGCTCCAGCCCGTTTTGGTTTTGCGCGATTTTTTGCGATCGAGCCCCAGGGTGTCGAACAGCAATTCGCCCAGTTGCTTGGGGGAGGCCAGGTTGAAATCGCTGCCGGCGGCCTCTTTGGCCTGGGCTTCCAGGGCGGTGAGGGTGGCGAGCAATTCGGCCGAGAGCTCCTGGAGGTAGGCGATGTCGATGCGGATGCCGGTGGCTTCCATGGCTGCCAGTACGGGCTCCAGGGGCAGCTCCACCTCCCGCAGCAGGGGCGTCAAGGCTTCGCCGAGGTCCTGGAGTTGCCGGCCCAACAGCTGGCTGAGCCTCCAGGTGAGGTGCACGTCCATGCCGCAATAGAGGGCCGCAACCTCGATCGGCACCGAGGCGAAGTTGGCACCCTTGGCCACAAGGTCGCTGAAGCTGGTGGGGGTAAAGCCAAAGTTGCGCTCGGCCATGGCATCAAGGCCGTGTTTGGCGTTGGCATCACGCAGGTAATCGGCAAGCAGGGTGTCCATCACCACGCCACCGAGGGCCAGGCCATGGCGCAACAGGATTAACCGGTCGTACTTGGCGTTTTGCAGGCTTTTGGGGTGGTCTGGGCTGGTCAACCAGGGGGCCAGGGCACTCACCACAGCAGCCAAGGGAAGTTGGGGTGGGGCTTCGGGAGCCGCACTGAGCAGATCGGCGGCCATGGGGGGGTGGTGGCCAATCGGCAGGTAGGCCAGATCCGCTGGCCCTGGCCCCCAGCAGAAACCCATCCCCACCAGTTCCGCTTTGAACGGGTTGAGATCGGTGGTTTCGGTGTCGAGGGCGATGGGATGGGCGGTATCCCTGGCGGCCATCAACCGCCCCACCAGGGCCTCGAGCTCAGCGGTGCTGCTGATCAGCTGGGGCTCAAGGGTCGGTTGACCTGCGGCGGGATGGGTGGCTGCCGAATCAGTCCCAGGGGAGTCAGTCCCTGGTGACTTGGTGGCTGGCGGATTGGCAGCTGTTGGATCGGCAGGGATTGGGCTCGAGGCCGCTGAAGTTTTGCTTGCCTGGGCCGCTTCCAGGCCGGAAAGATCCGGGGGCTGGCTGGAGAAAATCGTGGCGAAGTTGGGCACCTGGCGCACCAGGCTGAAGAGCTCCAGCTCCTCGAGGCTGCCGGCGAGGGCTTCGGCTTTGACCGCACCCAGCTCCAGCCGGGGCTCCCTGGGGAGGGGGATGTCGATCAGGATCTCGGCCAACATCCGGGAGCGGTAGGCGTTCTCCTTGTCGGCCCGAAGCTTCTCGATCAGGGCCCCTTTGAGGGGGCCGTTGCTGGCCTTGGGGCCATCAAGGCCATCGAGGGCGGCATAGATGCCATCCACATGTTCGAAGGATTGGAGCAGGCTGATGGCGGTTTTCGGACCCACTCCCTTGACGCCGGGGATGTTGTCGGAGGAATCGCCCGTCAGCGCCTTGAGGTCGACCACCTCCTCCGGGGTGACGCCGAGCTTGGCGATCACCCCGTCGCGGCGAATGTCTGTGGGACCGCTGTTTTTGGCATAGGGACCACCCCCCATGTACAGCACGGAGATGTCGCGGTGGTCGTCGACCAGCTGGAACAGATCCCGGTCACCGGAGAGGATCCGCACCCGCCAGCCCTGGTTGGCAGCCCGGTTGGCCAGGGTCCCGAGCACGTCATCGGCCTCGTAGCCCGGCGCCATGCAGAGGGGAATGTCGAGGGAGTCTTCGAGGATGGTTTGCAGGTTGGCCAGGTCTGCAAAGAAGTGCTCGGGGGCTGTGTCGCGGTGGGCCTTGTAGGCCTCGTCGGCCACGTGCCGGAAGGTGGGCTCTGCCGTATCAAAGGCAATCACCACCCCTTGGGGGGCTAGGCCCTTGCAGTTGTCGAGCAGGGCTTTGAGAAAGCCATAGGTGACCGAAGTGGGTACGCCCTCCTTGGTGCTCAGGCCCCCTTCACCGCCTTTGGAAAAGGCATAAAAACTCCGAAAGGCGAGGGAATGGCCGTCGACCAGTAGCAGCAAGGGCTTTTGTGCTGGCATGGCAAGCCCTTCGGCCCTGGATCAATTGGGGTGGGCCCAGCCTGCCAGAGCAGGTTGGGCGGGGCACTCTTGAGTGATCCGGCATCCTGAGGGGAGCAAAGGCCCCCTGGGCCAACCCCTGCCATGGCCCGCACCCCCCGGCGCTACGCCGTGCATCTGCATCTCAGTGGTGGACAGAGCGAAATCGCCCACTTCAAAACCCTGGAAGCCTTCCAGCAGTGGTACGGCGGGGTTCTGACAGCGGCCTCGTCGTCATCTCCCGCAGCCGACACCTTTGTGAATGTGCCGATGGGCGATCTTGAGGGAGAGTATTTGGTGGTGCGTTCGAGTGCTGTGATTGGCATCCGGGTCGAACCCCTCTACGGCTCCCTTGACGATTGACCTGATGGAATTGCTCTGGGGAGAGGCGTTTTTTGCCGGTGCTTTGGCCCAGTTGGTGGCACGGCTCACCAGCCTGCCTGCCGTGGTGCTCCTGCTGGCCACCGGGTTGTTCGTTGGCCGGGCTGGCTTGGATTTGGTGCAGCCAGAAACCCTGGGCCGGGGGCTGGAGCCCTTGGTGGGTTTGCTGGTGAGCTTGGTGTTGTTCGATGGCGGCCTGAATTTGCGCCTGGCCGGCCGCGACCTCCAGCGGGCCGTGGTGCAGTTGGTGTTGGTGCGGGGCGTGCTCGGTTTGGTGGGTGGGGCTTTGTTTGCCCATCACTTGGCCGGGTTGCCCTGGCCCTTGGCCTGGGTGTTTGGGGCGATTGCCCTGGCCACTGGGCCCACGGTGGTCACGCCGATGGTGCAGCAGATGCGCCTGATTCCAGGCTTGGGGCGGCTGCTGGAAGCGGAAGGCCTGATCCTGGAGCCGGCTGGCGCTGTGCTGGCCCTGCTGCTGCTGCAACTGGCGTTGGGGGATCTCGATAGTTGGCAGGATGTGGCCGCCCTGTTGGCGTTGCGGCTCGGCGGCGGCGTGGCGATCGGCGCCCTGGGGGGTTGGTTGCTGGTGGAGGTGCTCAAGCGCCTGCCCCCCAAGTCCGACGGCCTCAAGCTGCAGCTCAGCCTGGGCATGCTGTTTTTGCTGGTGAGTGGTGCCCAAGCCCTGTTGCCAGAGGCGGGTTTACCGGCAGCGGTCAGTGCCGGGGTGGTTGTGGGTTTGCGGCTCGATGCGGAGGCCAGCCAGCTCGATGAGCTGATCAGTCAGTTGGCCCAGTTGGCCATCACCGTGTTGTTTCCCCTGCTGGCAGCGGATCTGTCCTGGGGTGAGCTCAGCCCCTTGGGTTGGGGTGGGGTGGCCTGTGTCTTGGCCTTGATGGTCTTCCGTTGGATCGTCATCCAGGTTGGTGGCATTGGCCTGCCCTCCCTGGGTTGGCGCGACAAGTTGATGCTCAGCTGGATTGCCCCCCGCGGCATCGTGACCGCAGCGGTGGCCAGCCTGTTTGCTATCCAGCTCCAGGAGGCTGGCATTGCCGGTGCTGGGGCCTTGAAGGGATTGGTGTTCCTCACCATCCTGCTCACCGTGGGTATTCAGGGCTTCACCGCCCCGGCCCTGGCCAAGGGCCTGGGGCTGGTGCAGCCGGAGCAGCTAGGGGGAGCGCCCCTAGAGGCTGCGCTGGATGCGGGCCCTGTCCTCGCCACTGCGGTGCAGGAGCAACCAGGTGGCGAGTAGGTCGGGGCCCTGGAGGCTGCCCAGCAGGGCGGCGCGCAGGCTCTTCATGATCACGCCCTTTTTGACACCGGCGGCCGTGGCTGCTTCGCCCAGTAGCAACTGGGCTTGATCGGAGTCGAGGGGGCCATCGTTGAGCTTCGCCAGCAAAGCCGCCAAGGCTGGTTGGGCACCGTCGCTTGCCAGTTGGGCCTGGGCCGCTTCGTTGAGGGGCGGGCAGGTGAAGAAGGGTTCAGCCTGTTCGACCCCATCGGCCAGCAGGGTCAGGGATGGGCCAATCAGCTCGCAGAGATCCGCCTGCCAAGCCCCGTCGGCGTGCATGGGATTGGGGGCCGCCCCACCCCAACCTTTGGCAGTCCACAGGGGTTGCAGTTGGTCGCGCAACGCCGCGGGTCCCTGCCCGTGGAGCACCTGGCCGTTGAGCCAATTGAGCTTGTCCCAATCGAATCGGGCCCCTGCCTTGTTGACCCGCTCGAAGCCAAAGACGGCCGCGGCTTGTTCCAGGGTGAAGCGCTCGTCCATGCCCTCGGGTGGCGACCAACCGAGCAGGGTCATGTAGTTGGCCAGGGCCTCGGCCGCATAGCCCATGGCTTGGAAGTCGCCGATGGACGTCACCCCATCGCGCTTGGAGAGCTTTTTGCCCTCCTGGTTGAGGATCAGGGGGGTGTGGGCAAACACGGGCACCTCGGCGCCCAGGGCCGCGTAAAGCAGCAATTGCTTGGCCGTATTGGCGATGTGGTCTTCGCCGCGGATCACATGGGTGATGGCCATGGCAGCGTCATCAATGACCACCACGAGGTTGTAGAGCGGATCACCGATTTGATCGGCGGGGGCCCGCCTGGCGATCACCATGTCGCCGCCCAGATCCGCGCCAGCCCAGCGCATGGGGCCGCGCACCAGGTCGTTCCAGGTGATGGTGGCGCCATCGTCGATGCGGAAGCGCACCGTGGCCTCCCGGCCTTCGGCGATAAAGGCGGCTTGCTGCTCAGGGGTGAGGTTGCGGTGGCGGTTGTCGTAGCGCGGGGCCTGTTTGGTGGCGGCCTGGAGCTCCCGCATGGCGGTGAGTTCGGCCTCCGTGGCGTAGCAGCGGTAGGCATGGCCTGAATCCAGGAGCCCTTGGATGGCTTCCCGGTGGATGTCGATGCGGGCGCTTTGGATGACGGGCTCTTCATCCCAATCGAGGCCAAGCCACCGCAGGCCCTCGAGGATGTTGTCGGTGTATTCGGGCTTGGAACGCTCCCGATCGGTGTCTTCGATCCGGAGCAAAAACTTGCCGCCCTGGTGG
Organism: Cyanobium sp. NIES-981; assembly: GCA_945907085.1. Classification (GTDB taxonomy): domain Bacteria; phylum Cyanobacteriota; class Cyanobacteriia; order PCC-6307; family Cyanobiaceae; genus Cyanobium_A. Next base: position 9,399 of record CAMDSS010000054.1, read on the forward strand.
CGGGCAAACAGCCAGTTGAAGACCGCCGTTCGGGCCGTGCCGATGTGCAGGGTTCCCGTAGGACTTGGTGCCAGGCGCACGCGGACGGCCGAAGAACCCGTTTGCGCTGCGCTCACAAAGGGACCCTCCAAATTGAAGGGATGAAATGAAACGGGACTGACGGGATTCGAACCCGCAACTTCCGCCGTGACAGGGCGGTGCTCTAACCGGTTGAACTACAGTCCCAGACTTTGAAATTCCAGGCTGCTTCAAGAAGCAACTGGATCAGGGTTCGCAATTTCAGGGAATCGCGACCTCAGGCCGTCGCGGATGCGACTTAAAGAGTATCCGTGATCGAAGGTCCCATCGTCAACCGATTGGAGCCGTTGGAACCGTCGAACGGATGGCTTGTCCCTAGGGACGGAAGCCTGCCGGTTCAATCAAGCGAACTTGATTGCCCCTGGCCGTGAATTCACGACCTTGATCACT
>CAMDSS010000055.1 GCA_945907085.1 Cyanobium sp. NIES-981
TGAGCATGCGCTTTGATCCGGTCCTTTGAGCTTGCTCCTTGCGGATGCCCTTGGGGCGGCGCGGGATGATCGGGGGGATTTGCTGCCGCTGCTGCGGTTTTCGGCCCCATGCTCCGCATCGCCCAAACCTTGCACAGCCAACTGTTGGCGGCCATGGAGCGGGCCTTCCCCGAGGCGGCGGCCCAGGCCGAGGCAGCCGGCAAGCCCCTCGACCCCCAGCTCGCTGCGGCCAGCAAGCCGGAATTTGGTGATTTCCAGGCCAATGGGGCCCTGCCCCTGGCCAAGCCCCTAGGCCAGGCCCCGCGCCAGATCGCTGCGGCGATCGTGGAGGAGCTGGCCGCTGATCCCGGCTTTGCCGAGCTCTGCGAAGCCCCCCAGATCGCCGGACCTGGCTTTATCAACCTCACCCTGCGGCCTGAGCTGCTCGCAGCTGAAGTGGAGGCTCGCCTTGGGGATCCCCGCTTGGGCGTGCCCCGGCTCGGAGAGGGCGACGACGACGGGGGTGCTGGGACGCCGGTGATCGTCGATTTTTCCAGCCCCAACATTGCCAAGGAGATGCATGTGGGGCACTTGCGCTCCACGATCATTGGCGACTCCCTGGCGCGGGTGCTCGAGTTCCGCGGCCACCCGGTGCTCCGGCTCAACCACGTGGGCGACTGGGGGACCCAGTTCGGGATGCTGATCACCCACCTCAAGCAGGTGGCTCCCCAGGTGCTGGAGACCGCCGATGCGGTGGATCTGGGGGATCTGGTGGCCTTCTATCGCCAGGCCAAGCAGCGCTTCGACGGGGACGAAGCCTTCCAAACCACCTCCCGGGAGGAGGTGGTGAAGTTGCAGGGGGGCGATCCGATCAGCCGCAAGGCCTGGCAGCTCCTCTGTGATCAGTCGCGCCGCGAATTCCAGACCATCTACGACCGCCTCGACATTCGTCTTACAGAGCGGGGCGAATCCTTCTACAACCCCTACCTCGAAGCCGTCGTTACGGGCCTCGATGCCTCCGGCTTGCTCGTGGTGGATGAAGGGGCCCGCTGCGTGTTCCTGGAGGGCGTGAGCGGCAAAGACGGCAATCCCCTGCCGGTGATCGTGCAGAAAACCGATGGGGGCTTCAACTACGCCACCACCGATCTGGCGGCGATTCGCTATCGCTTTGGGGCCGCTCCTGGGGGGGATGGCGCCCGGCGGGTGATCTATGTGACCGATTCAGGCCAGGCCAACCATTTCGCCGGGGTGTTCCAGGTGGCCCGGCGGGCGGGCTGGATCCCGGCTGACGGCCGGCTGGAGCATGTGCCGTTTGGGCTGGTGCAGGGAGAGGACGGCAAGAAGCTCAAGACCCGCTCGGGCGATACGGTGCGGCTCAAGGATCTGCTGGATGAGGCTGTCGAGCGCTCCAAGGCCGATCTGTGTCGGCGCCTGCAGGAGGAGGGGCGCAGCGAAGACGAGGCCTTCATCGAGCAGGTGGCCACCACCGTGGGTCTGGCCGCTGTGAAGTACGCCGACCTCAGCCAGAACCGGAACACCAACTACCAGTTCAGTTTTGACCGGATGCTGGCCCTGCAGGGCAACACGGCCCCCTATCTCCTCTATGCGGTGGTGCGCATCGCCGGGATTGCCCGCAAGGGGGGGGATATGCGGGCCGCCGCCGCCGCCCTCCACTTCAGCGAGCCCCAGGAGTGGGCCCTGGTGCGCGAGTTGCTCAAGCTCGATGCGGTGATTGCCGAGGTGGAGGAGGAGTTGCTCCCCAATCGCCTCTGCAGCTATCTGTTTGAGCTCAGCCAGGTGTTCAACCGCTTCTACGACCAGGTGCCGGTGCTCAAGGCCGATGCGGCTGCGCGGCCGTCCCGCCTGGCCCTCTGCCGCCTCACGGCGGACACCCTCAAGCTTGGCCTGGGGCTGCTCGGCATTGCCACCCTCGAGAGAATGTGAGGGATATTCCGGTGCCCTTGACCTCTTCGCGGTTGCCGCTGCCAAGCCCGCCCTCCCCGCCTTTGGCCCGTCCAGAGGTGGAGGGCTTGCTGGCCTATAGCGCGCCCCTGGAGGGGCGCCGGGGGCTGTTGCGCCTGGATTTCAACGAGAACACCGTGGGCCCCAGCCCCAAGGTGGTGGAGGCGATTCGAGCCATCCCCGCCGATCACTACGCCATCTATCCCGAGTACGACGGCCTCCGGGAGGCGGTGGCCACCAACCTGGCCGATCGCTCCGGCGGCAGAGCTGGCCTTGCCCATTCCCTGACCCCCGATCACGTGGGCTTGTTCAACGGTGTGGATGCGGCCTTGCATGCGGTCTTCCATGCCTATGGAGCCAGCGGCGATCGCTTGCTCACCACCAGCCCCACCTTTGGTTACTACACCCCCTGCGCCCAAATGCAGGGGATGGCGATTGAGGCCATCCCTTACCAGGGAGCCGATTTCGCCTTCCCGCTCGACCAGCTGCGGGCCGCCCTCCTCGGCCGGGCCCCGCGCCTCCTGCTGATCTGCAATCCCAACAACCCCACCGGCACCCGTCTTGCGCCGGAGCTGATCCTGGAGTTGGCCGCAGCAGCCCCCCAAACCCTGGTGGTGGTGGATGAGCTCTATGAGGCCTTCACCGGCGACAGCGTGCTGCCCCTGGTCGATTTTGAGCGCTACCCCAATGTGTTGGTGCTGAGATCACTCGCCAAAACCGCAGGGTTGGCTGGCCTGCGCATGGGCTTTGCCATCGGCGATCCGGGCGTGGTTGATCGGGTCTCCCGGGTGAGCGGCCCCTACGACATCAACAGCTTTGCGGTGACGGCGGCCCTGGCGGCTTTGGCTGATCAGTCCTATGTGGATGCCTATGTCCAGCAGGTGGGGCAAGCCAGGGATTGGCTGGTAAACCAATGCGTGGCTGCGGGGGTGAGACACCATGCGGCCGGGGGGAACTACCTGTTGCTCTGGCCTAAGCAAGGCCCGGCGCTGGTGGAAGCCAGATTGCGGGAGGCTGGGATCCTGGTGCGCTCGATGGATGGCAAGCCGTTGATCTCGGGCTCCCTGCGGGTCAGCATCGGCACCCTCGAGCACATGCAACGCTTCTGGGCGGCCTACGCCGCCATCGAGCACCCCACGACCTAGTACCCCTGGCTCAGCGCATCACCTCGATCACCGTGGTGTCGCTGAGCTTGCCGGGCAGGCTGATTTGGCGGCCCGTGCGTTTGACGGGCGTACCAGCCATGGCCTTGAGGAAGGGCTCGACGCTGGATTGGTCGCAATCCTTGGGGGTCTTGCCGCTGACGTATTGCACCGGGATCACCACCCTGGGTTTGAGATCGCGCACCACCGCGGCGGCCTCACTGCCGTCGTACACCTTGGCTCCACCGCCCACGCCAATGATCAACACGTCGGGGCGGCCCAGCATCACCCGATCAGCGGGGCTCAGCCGGGCGGCGGTGCCACCCAGGTGGGCAATATCCAGGCCCCCCTGCTTCCAGCGCCAGAGGGTGGCTTGGCCAAACCTGCGACCGCCAACCCGGTCGTGGGGGCCAGAGATCCCATCAATCTTCAAGCCGGCGATTTTGTAAGAGCCTGGCTTGAACAGGAGCTTGCCACTGGCCACGTTGGCGCCTTCGTCGGCTAGGCGGCTGCTGGCCAAAATCACGGTGGCGCTGACCCGGGGTTCGGCCAGGCCCGCCGCGCAGGCCACCGCTTTGAAGGGATTCACCAGCACGCTGGCCCCGCCCCCTTGGATCAGGAGGGCGCTGTGGCCGTAGCTGGTGATGCTCACGCCACCGCCGGCAAAGGCTGCGGGTGCCAGGGCTGCAGGTGCCAGGGCTGTGGCCAGCCCCAGGGCTCCCCAACCCAGACGAGCTTTCAGGCCTTTGGTGGCAGCACGAGCCATCGGTTCCAGGGCCCCGTTCGGGCACAGAGATGGCGCGAAGCTAGCAGCGGTCGATTAGGAGCTGGCCTGGCGCAGGAAGTTGGCCAGCAGCTTGTGGCCGTCTTGGGTGAGCACGCTTTCCGGGTGAAATTGCACGCCCTGCAGGTGCGGATAGTCGCGGTGGCGCAGGCCCATGACCGTGTCGTCATCGAGCCAGGCGGTGATCTCAAGGCAGTCGGGAAGACTGGCGCGTTCGGCGATCAGGCTGTGGTAACGGGTGGCCGTCAGCGGGTTGGCCAACCCCTCAAAGACGCCCTGGTTGCCATGGAACACCGGCGAGGTTTTGCCATGCATCAGCTGCTTGGCGCGCACCACAGTGCCGCCGTACACCTGGGCAAGCGACTGGTGCCCCAGGCATACCCCCAGGGTGGGGATGCTGGGACTGAGTACACGCAGCACCTCGAGGCAAACCCCGGATTGATTGGGATCCCCTGGGCCGGGGGAGATCAGGATCGCGGCGGGGTTGAGTTCGCGGATCTGCTCGAGGCTGAGGGCGTCATTGCGCTCCACCCGCAGCTCGGAGGCGAGGGGATAGTCGCCTGCCAGTTCGCCCAGGTATTGCACCAGGTTGAAGGTGAAGCTGTCGTAGTTGTCGAGAACCAGGAGCATGGGTGCTTAGAAGCCAAGCCGGGCCAGCAGGGGAGGCACCAACAGCAGTAGGGCAATCATCAGCGATGACAACGCAGCCACGAGCACGGCGGCGGCTGCACAGTCCTTGGCGATGCGGGCCAGGGGGTGGAACTGGCGGCCAATGGCGAGGTCGACAACGGCTTCCGTGGCGGTGTTGAGCAGTTCCAGCACCAACACCGCCGTCACGGTGAGCACCAGCAGGGCCAGCCGTTCAGGGCTTAATCCCAGCCAGAGCCCCATCACAAAGACCGCCAACCCGGTGAAAACGTGGATGCGGAAATTGCGTTGGCTCGCGATGCTGTAAGCCAGGCCCTGGGCGGCGTACCGGAAGCTGCTCGGCAGATCACCGGCCACTTTCCAGGCCCCCACCCGCAGCCTCCGGCCCCGTCGGTGCCCGCTATCGGGGGTGTCTTGGGGTTCGATGGGGTCCGAGGTGGTCACCCTTACGCCGCTTTCCATCTCACTTTGCGCCGGCGAGTAGCTGGTCTTGCCTGGCCAGCATGGCTTGGAGCCTGGCGTCATCGGGGTGGTCCCAGCCCAGGAGATGCAGCAGTCCATGGCTGGCTAGGAACTGGAGTTCCTGGGCCAGGCTGTGGCCATGGTCCGGGGCCTGACGCGCGGCGGTTTCCAGGGAGATCACGATGTCTCCCAGCTCGAGGGCTTCGGGTCCCAGGTCGCTGTCTTCATCGCTGTCTTCATCGCTGAAGTCTGGGGGCAGCGGCATGGGGGCGAAGGGGGTGCCGTCGTCGTCGTCCATGGTTTCCTGGGCGGCGAAGGCCAGCACATCGGTGGGGCCTTGCTTCTGGCGCCAATCCTGATTGAGCTCGGCGATCTCGGCATCGCTCACCAAGCTCAAGCCCAGGCAGTAGGCCCCCGCTTGGAGGGGGGGGGGGAGTTCGGCCTGCAGCTGGCTGAGCCAATGGCCGAGCAGGTCTGCCCAGGCCCCACTGCCGGCCAAGGGATCCACCAGGGCTTGGGCGTCAGCCAATCCCACCGCATCAGCTAAGAGGGATGGTGGCAGGTCGTCACCGGTTTGGAAGGCCAGATCCAGATCGATGCTGCCCGCTGGAATGCTCATCGGATGGCAGGGCCCATGGGGCGGATGCGGTTAGGGAGTGGGGGGCAGGCCGGGGCGGCCAAGCCAGGCAATCAACACCAGGAACCCGGTGAGACCCACCGCAGTCAACCCAAAGTGCAGCAGGCTTTGGCTGCCCTTGCGCACCATGTTGCGCATGGCCAATTTCACAAAGCTGTCCGTAGACGCCATTAGCTCTCAGCTCCCATACCCACCTCCACACCTTGGCGCAGCAGCGCCTGGATGAAGGGATCGAGGTCGCCATCCATCACCCCCTGCACATCGGTGGTTTCGTGGCTGGTGCGCAGGTCTTTCACCATTTGGTAGGGGTGGAAGACGTAGTTGCGGATCTGGTTTCCCCAGGCCGCTTCGACGATGTCACCGCGGATGTCGGCGATCTCGGCGGCCCGTTGCTCCTGGGCAATCACGAGCAATTTGGCCATCAGGAGGGCCATGGCCTTTTCCTTGTTCTGCAGCTGGGAGCGCTCTTGGGTGCAGCGAACCGCCAGGCCGGTGGGGATGTGCAGGATCCGCACGGCCGTTTCCACCTTGTTCACGTTCTGGCCGCCGGCGCCACCGGAGCGGGACGTGGTGATTTCCAGGTCTTTTTCGGGAATGTCGAGCTTGACCTCCTCATCGAGTTTGGGCATCACCTCCAGGCCCGCAAAGCTGGTTTGCCGCTTGTCATTGGCGTTGAACGGGGAGATCCGTACCAGGCGGTGGGTGCCCTTTTCATTGCGCAGGTAGCCGTAGGCGTAGCGGCCCTCAATTTCCAGGGTGCAGCTTTTGATGCCCGCCTCTTCCCCCTCGGAGAGTTCCGCCACCGACACCTTCATGCCGTGGTCTTCGGCCCAACGCGTATACATCCGCATCAGCATCAGGGCCCAGTCCTGGGCGTCGGTGCCGCCGGCGCCGGCGTTGATCGAAATCACCGCACCTTCCTTGTCGTAGATGCCAGACAGCAGGCGTTCCAGTTCCCAGCGATCCAGGTCGGATTTGAGGGTTTGCAGCGCCCCATTGGCTTCTTCCAGGAGCTCGGCATCCGGCTCCAGGTCGTAGAGCTCGAGGGTGGCCACCCCATCGGCCACGGCTGCTTTCCAGGTGTCCAACTGTTCGAGTTGGGCCTTCACCTCATCGAGTTGGCGCATTTGCTTTTGCGCCGCCAGTTGGTCGTCCCAGAAATCGGGCTGGGATGCCAGTTGTTCGAGGTCTTGTTGGCGGGCTTTCAGGGCCGGTACGTCAAAGACAGTCCTGGGCATGGCCCAGGCGGTCGGTGAGCTCGGAAAGATCGCGCTTGAAGTCGGTGAGATCCAGCAAAGGTTTGGACGGACTTACCAGCTCTTGACCCTATCAGCGAGATGCTTCTGCTTCCACAGGTTTGGGAGAGGGTGCGGTGCGTTGATCAGGGCTTCAACGAGCAGGATGAGACGACTGGCCATCAGTAAATCCATCTTGGATTGCATTTCCATTCCCGCCATCACGTTCTTTGGGGACAGGTCTTCGTTGAGATGGCGGCGAACTCCGACTTGGAGCATCCCCTGAATCTGATGCAGCGCCTCGAGGTTCTGAGCAGATTCATCCCCCGTCGTGAGCCCTTTCAACCTGGTGCAGCCGCAGCTGATCAACGCATCCATGATCTGCTCGGAGATGAATGGGTTTTTGGGGCTGCTGTTTAGTAATGGAGCGAGGTCTCGGCAGCAGCTCATCACGGTGCTGCCCTGTTGAAGAACGTGCTGCGCCCACAGGAGCGTCCTGTTCTCATGGGCATCGAGAACCGATTGTTCTGCGGCCAGCTCGGGTAATCCTTGGCGCAGCTCATTGCGAAACGTCCGCAGGTTCTGGAACACCTGGGGCCCATCTGGTGAGGTGTTGAGCTTGCTTAACGCCTGGGCCAGCTCCATCAGCCAGCTGTTGCACTTCTCCTGCCATTGACTGATGGCTCGTTCGCTGTAGATCTGGCGTGAGATCACGATGCCGAGCATGACCCCCAGAAGGGTCGTTATGGTGCGCCAGAAGGCGTAGTACCACCAATTTGAGCTGTGGTGGAGGAGGCTGCCGGCAACCACTTGTCCCCCCACGACGTAGCCACTTGTGAGGCCAGCTGCGAAGCCAAAGATCCTTGCCAGGGTTAAACCGGCGCAGACTTGGATCGCTTGCGGTGCTGCTGTGAGGGCACCTGAGCTGATCACCACCGCGATGAGACCCATCAGGGTGCCGGTAAAGCGCTCTCGGCCTGCAATGACACCGCCGCCAAGGTCCGATTCGAGCACCGTGAGTACCCCCAGGGCTAAGAACACTCCCTCCGGCAGGCTGAGGTAATGACAGGTCGCCACCACGAATGCCAACAGTGCTCCGTTGCGCAGGGTGAGCGCTGCCCGTGGGCGCCGCTTCATGGAGACCGAAGTGGTTCTCTCAGGTTGGCGAGTGCTTCCTCGCAAGCTTCCTGATCGATGTGGCGCAAATCTTTTGGAGCCCGTTGCATGGCAACCGCGTGTTGCAGGGCTTGCTCCAGAAGCTCATCGCGTTTGACAAAGCCAGGCAACTGAAGAGTCCCGGCCTGATGGCTCTGCAGCACCGTGCTGCGGATTTTGCAGTGCTGTGCATAGAGCCCGATCAGGCTTTCTGCGCCGATTGATTCTTTCCCGGATGTCGCAGTAAGCATCAGGGTGCATAGGCGTTTTTCACTGTCTTGAAGACGTTGCAGCGCTGGGCGAAACCAGAACAGTCGTTCGATCGCCATGCCGATCAGAAGGCCAACCAAGTGCCAGCCCGCTCGATCAAGGACATACCAACCATCCAAGGCGCTGAACTCCGGTACGGCCAGGAGCAAGATGGCCGTGATGCATGCATTCATCAGGGTTGCTTGATTGAAGCCCAGCCGACGGCCCCCCAGTTGGATCAGCCCATAGCCAATTCCCACGGCCAGCCAGTTGCTGAGTGCCAGGGTCAGCAGAGCCACAACAACTCCGCCGAAGACGGTGCCAACAACCCGGGCCCGGGCCGCAGCTAGCGAGGCCTCAGCTGTTGGCAGCAAGCTACGGGCAACGCCGTAAAGGATGTAAAAGCCATCGACCTGATTGGGGTTGGGTCCAAGCGCTTGGAAGACCGCTGTGGCGACGAAGCCTGCGAATCCCACCTGCAGCGCGTTGCGGATCTGGTCTGCGGAGAGCTGTTTCATACCAGCTGTCCGGAGTTGGGATGGTCGGGGCCCGCTGAAGTTTGCATGCCGCTGGCTTTTTGGACAACGGACGTCAAGGCCAGGGGTCGTCGCTTCTAGAGTTGGGCCCACCGGATTGGGAGCCCGAATGGCGGCCAACGTTGAGATCTACACCTGGCGGGCCTGCCCGTTTTGCATCCGCGCCAAGGGATTGCTGGATCGCAAGGGCGTCACCTACACCGAATACGCCATCGATGGCGATGGGGCTGCCAGAGATGCCATGGCGGCCAAGAGTGGCGGGAGCAGAAGCGTGCCCCAGATTTTTATCGACGGCCAGCACGTGGGTGGCTGTGATGACATCCATGCGCTGGAGCGCAGTGGCCAGCTCGATCCCCTCCTGGGAGCCTGAATTTGGCCACACCGGCACCCGGGACCAACTCCCAGTTGTTTGTGATCGATCCGCTGCCGCGGCTCAATCCAGCCAAAGATTCCAGCGTGGCCCTCATGCAGGCGGCCCAGCGGGCTGGTCAGCAGATTTGGGTCTGCACCCTCCAAGACCTATCCGCGGCTGAGCGGCCGGGAGCTCCCTTGGCGGGCCACGGTGGCCGGGTTCGGGCCCAGCCGGTCACCCTGGCCCCCATGGAGTCCAGCCCCGCGGGCTGGAGCGTCCCCGAGCCCTGGTTTGTGCTCGGGGAGCCCCAGCAGCTGCCCCTCGATGCCTTCCCCTGGGTGTGGATGCGCAAGGACCCACCGGTGGATGAGGCCTACCTCTATGCCACCCATCTGTTGGAGTTGGCGGAGCGCCATGGGGTGCGGGTGTTGAACCGGCCTGCCTCGCTTCGGGCCTGGAATGAAAAGCTGGGCGCCCTGCGCTGGAGCCATTTGATGGCCCCCACCCTGGTGAGCAGCCAGGTGGA
>CAMDSS010000056.1 GCA_945907085.1 Cyanobium sp. NIES-981
TAGAGCATGCCGGTTGAACGCGCGCCGTTGGCCATCTCGCCGACCTACTCCCTTAGCCCCAATCCTCCCGCGGCACGGGCCAAACGCCAACGCCCCCCATCGGCGGGCTGCACCAGCCAATCCCGCCAAGTCCAGGCCTCGGTTTTGCCTTCCAATTGCTTCAAAGGCATCTCCACCAGCTGGGCCAGTTCCACCAGGGTCAAGCCATAGCCGCGCTCCGCTAGCCGATCAGCCAGCTCCAGGCGGGTGAGCAACTGCCGCAGGGAAGCCGGGGCCGAATCATCCCCGGGAGCTGGCTCAGCAGGCGGAGCCGCATCAGCAGGGCGAGCGATCGAACCAACGCCCCCTGCCGCCAGGGCAGGCTTCTGGCCCCGAGAGAAGGCCACCGCAATGACGTCACAACGGTCGTTATCCGGATCACCGCTATGGCCCTTCACATGGATGAGGGGCACGCCACCCAATCGGGCTTGGTCGAGCAGCTCCCAGAGATCGCGGTTCAGCACTGGACTCCCGGAAGCGGTACGCCAACCCTTGCGTTTCCAGCCCTGAATCCACTTGCTAAAGCCATCGATCAGATATTTGCTGTCGGTCCGAATCGCTAAATCGGGATGGCGCGGCAGGGCCTTGAGGACCTCCAATAGCGCTAGCGCCGCCGTGAGCTCCATGCGGTTGTTGGTGGTCGCTGGATCGGCCCCACCAAACTCCTGCACCGAGCCATCTTCAAAACGCAGCAAGGCACCCCAGCCCCCTGGGCCCGGATTGCCACTGCAGGCGCCATCACAGGCCGCTGCCACAACCCTCACCGGCTCAGCGGCCACTCGACAACTCCCCAAGGTTCGTTAAACAACACTGCAAACCCCGAAGCCCAGCCGGGCCTGGAGCCGGAACCATGGCCGGAGCCACTGAACCCTGCGCCCCCCGAACTTACCGAGTCGGCCCATGCCGAGTCGTCGCCGCCCTGACCATCGGGGTTGGTGCCCTGCTCCCCTTCGCCCAGGCCGCCAGCTGGGACCCCACGCCCCTGCCGCCACCGCCGGTGCAGCCAGTCCCCCAGCAAACCAGCCCCCCACAAACCAGGTCTCTGCAAACCAGCCGCTTGCGACCGGGCGACGTTGTTGCCCTCCAGGTGATTCCCTACCGGGAGTGACAGTTGCAAGAGAGGCCCCACTCCCTGGTGAGCCCCTTACCCCACTCTTAAGGTTAATTTGTGTGAGGAGTGCTGAACGACTTTCTGGGGTCGAAACGAGGACAGACTCCCGGAAACCGTTCTAACTCTCAAGCCCTGCCTTTGGCGGGGCTTTTTTTTGGCCATGAAAAAAGCCGGGCCCCGCAGGAACCGGCTGACTTGAAGGGGAGGAGGCCAGGCCAAAGCCTGACCAGGGCCATCATTTGATGGAGACCTTGCCGCCCACTTCTTCCACGGCCTTCTTGATGGCTTCGGCTTCACCTTTGGGGATGCCTTCCTTGATGGCCTTGGGAGCAGCTTCCACAAGAGCTTTGGCTTCGCCCAGACCGAGGCCGGTGGCCTCGCGGACAGCCTTCAGCACCTTGATCTTGGCCGTGTCTTCGAAGCCATCGAGGATGACATCGAATTCGGTCTTCTCTTCGGCGGCTTCAGCGGCAGCCGCAGGGGCAGCCGCCATCATCACGCCAGCAGAAGCAGCAGCGGACACACCGAAGGCCTCTTCGATCTGCTTCACAAGCTCGGAAGCTTCAAGCAGGGAGAGAGTCTTCAGTGACTCGAGAATTTGGTCGGTAGTAGCAGACATGGTTGGGAATCAGCAACAGATCTGTTGGGAGACAGTCGGATCGAGGGAGCTCGAAATCGCTTAAAGCGATCAGTTAGCACCGCCTTCGGCGTGCTGCTTGAGAGCCCTGGCAAGACCGGACGGAACCTCGTTGATGCCCACGGCCAGCTTGGTAGCCACAGCGTTGATCGCACCTGCGATCTGCGCCATGAGCACCTCCTTGGAGGGCAGATCCCCGATGGCCTTGATATCGGATTGGGACAGGAGTTGGCCTTCGAAAAGACCACCCTTGACTTCCGATTTCTTCGTGTCCTTCTGGAAGGACTGCACGGCTTTCACCGCACCACCGACATCGCCCTTAACAAGGACGAAAGCGTTGGTACCGGTGAGCAGGGAATCGAGATTCGCCCAGGCACTGTTGCCATCAATGGCACGGCGCATCAAGGTGTTTTTGGTCACCTTGCACACACCGTTACTGGCCTGCAGACGGGTCCGCAGATCAGTCATTTCCTTGATGGAAAGGCCCTTGAAATCAAGAACCAGTGCCATTTCGGCCTCGCCGAGAAGCCCTTTGAGCTCTTCGACGATCTGTTGCTTGTTCTCCAGCGTGCGGCCCATAGGTTTGGAACGGATCGGGGGAACAAGCCGGGAACGCGGCCCCAACAAACCCAGTCTTTGGGACAGTCCCGGGGGGACAGCCTTCGACCGTGTTTCGAGGCCGCTGCATGCTCCGCACCCGATCGGCCATCCGTTAGGGAAGTCCGAGGAAGCTAAAACCTGTCGCGTGGACCTCGGCAGGACTTATGTACAAGGCGTTCCGGAAACCGGATCACCGAGACAACCTGCTGTCTTGGGTTGGGCGCGTGCCCTTCTGGCGTTAGCCAGTTGACCAAGTTACACCACGGCAGGAAGCCATGGTGTAAAGAACTTGGATCAGGACTCCTGCTTGAGGTCTTGCAGGGCAGAGAAATCAACCTGAACCGACGGACCCATGGTGGAGGTCACATACAGGCTCCTCCAGTAGCGCCCTTTCGCACCACTGGGCTTGTTGCGATCGATGGTTTCTTGCAGGGCCTTGAGGTTGTCCAGCAGCTTGGCTTCATCGAAGCTGGCTTTACCGAAACGCACGTGGACGATGCCGGTGCGATCGGCACGGAATTCCAGTTTGCCGGCCTTGAATTCGTTGATAGCCCCCGCCAAGTCGGTGGTCACGGTGCCCGCCTTGGGGTTGGGCATCAAACCGCGGGGACCGAGCACCCGGCCCAACTTGGCCACCTTGGGCATCATGTCGGGGGTGGCGATCAGGAGATCGAATTCCATCTCACCCTTGGCGATCTGATCCACCAAGTCGTCGTCACCGGCGAGGTCGGCACCGGCAGCTTTTGCCGCGGCAACGCCTTCACCACGGGCGATCACGGCGATACGGATCGCCTGGCCTGTGCCGTGGGGAAGGGCCACGGTCGTGCGCAGTTGCTGGTCGGTGTACTTCGGATCAATGCCGAGACGCACGTGGGCCTCGATCGTTTCATCGAACTTGGCGTTGGCGTTGGCCTTGACCAGCTCAATGGCTTCGGTAGGGGCGTAGACGCGGTCCTCGACCTTGGTGACCAGGGCAGAGAAACGCTTGGAAATTTTTGGCATGGTTAGGAATGGGGTGCGAGCGATCAGGGAAGGGCCGGTTCAGGGCCGCTGTGATCTCCCCCAGCGGGGTGGACAGGAAATGGACTCAATCGTTAACGGCGACGCCCATGTTGCGGGCGGTGCCTTCGATGATGCGCATGGCCGAATCAATGCTTGAGCAATTGAGATCGGGCAGCTTGGTCTTGGCGATCTCCTCGAGCTGGGCGCGGCTGATGGCGCCAACAGATCCCTTGGAGGAGGTGGCGGCACCCTTCTCGATACCGGCTGCTTTGGAAATCAGCACGGATGCGGGAGGGGTTTTGGTGATGAAGGTAAAGCTGCGGTCTTCAAAGACCGAAATCTCTACCGGAATCACATAGCCAGCCTTGTCCTGCGTCCGAGCGTTGTACTCCTTGCAGAACGCCATGATGTTGACCCCGTGCTGACCGAGGGCAGGGCCCACGGGAGGTGCGGGGTTGGCTTTGCCGGCATTAAGGGCCAGCTTGATAACAGCAACGACTTTCTTGGCCATCGTCTCGGGCTACTGGGCGGGACTGCGGATCGTCCCTTGGGGAAGGAACGTTCGGGAAACGGCCGCCCTCCGCAGGGAGACGGCCGCTGAGCAAGGCCCTGGCCTAGCTCTGTTTGCTGATCTGGGAAAACTCCAATTCGACCGGGGTTTCCCGGCCAAAGATTGAAAGCAAGGCCTTGAGCTTGTTGCGCTCGCCGGACACTTCGATCACTTCGCCCTGGAAATCCTTAAAGGGTCCAGCGGTCACCATGATCTGGTCACCTTCGGCGAGGTCGACCTTAACGACGGCCTTCTTCTCGGCGGCCCGCTTGAAGATGCGGTCCACTTCCTGGCGGCTCAGGGGGCGGGGCTTGATATGACCGCGGGCCTTGGCCGTGGCCCGACGCTCCTCAGCGCCCACAAAGTTGATGACGTTGGGGGTGCTGCGCACCGCCATCATCGTGTCCTCGTCGAGGACCATCCGCACCAGCACGTAACCCGGGAAGACCTTCTCTTCCGTGGATTGGCGGGAACCATCTTTTTTGAGCTTCACCCCAGGGGTCTGGGGGATCTCGATGTCCAAAATCTTGCTATCCACGCCCAGGGTCACGGCCCGCTGCTCCAAGGTGGCCTTCACCTTCTTCTCACAGCTGGACGCCACCTGAACGGCATACCAGCGGGCCACCTGGCGCTTCTCCCCTGCTTCGGCTGCGGCAGCGACCGGATCTGCCAAGGGGGCAGCACCATCCTCCAAAGGGGAATCCGCATCGGCGGCGGCTAGATCCAGCACTTCCTCAGAGTCCAGGGAAAGGTCGGTTGGGGTCTCGGACACGGGGCTCACAGAAAGGAAAGACTCAGCGGAACACCTGGGAGGCACCCCAGCGATAGAAACGATCGACGGCGGCAATGGCCGCAGCCGAGAGGCTCACCATCAGGATTACAGCCACCGACTCACTGAAGAGTTGTTGGCGGCTGGGCCAAACCACTTTGCGCAATTCCGCCATCGTGGCGGCCGCAAAGCCCAGCTGGGCTTGGGATTGGGGAGCTGGCTCGTCGGATGGGGACCCGTCGGATGGGCCCCCGGAAGGGAGATCGGTGTCCACTAGCGCTCGCGCACGGGGGCGTCCGCGCACCTGCAAACGAACACCCTACCGGACGTCGTTACCTGCTCAAAGAACAGGAACAAAGCGGAGCGGCTCGGCCAGCTCAACCCGCACGCCCTTGGCGCCACTGAAGTGCTCGGCCAGGAGCTCGGTGGCCAGGGGATTTTCAATTTGACGGCGCACCACCCGGCGCAGGGGCCGGGCCCCGTATTCCGGCTCGTACCCCTGTTCCACCAGGGACTGAACCACCGCCTCATCCACCTCAAGCGCCAGGTGTTGCTCGGCCAAAAGCCCACCCAGCTCGACCAATTGCAGGCGCACAATCCGCTGGAGATCCGCGAGCTCCAGGGGCCGGAAGCGAATCACCTCGTCGATGCGGTTGAGAAATTCGGGTCTGAAGTGGGAGGCCAGGGCCCGGTCAATGGCCTGATCCAAGGCCCCATCCGGCGCCCCGTGGGCGGCCCGCGCGCTGTCGAGGATGGCGCGGCTGGCCAGGTTGCTGGTCATGATCACCACCGTGTGGCGGAAGTCCACCGTGCGGCCTTGGGAATCGGTGAGTCGGCCGTCATCGAGCACCTGCAGCAGCAGGTTGAACACCTCGGGGTGGGCCTTCTCCACCTCATCGAGCAACACCACGGCATAGGGCCGGCGCCGCACCGCCTCGGTGAGCTGGCCGCCTTCCTCGTAGCCCACATAGCCGGGAGGTGCCCCCACCAACCGGGCCACGGCATTGCGCTCCATGTACTCGCTCATGTCGAGACGCACCAGGGCGTCTTCCTCATCAAAGAGGGAGCCCGCCAAGGCCTTCGCCAACTCGGTTTTACCGACTCCGGTAGGACCCAAAAACAAGAAGGACCCCACGGGCCGGCGCGGCGACTGCATCCCCGCCCGGGCCCGCCGAATCGCCGCTGCCACGGCAGCCACCGCCTCCGGCTGGCCAATCACCCGCTCAGAAAGCCGGGCTTCGAGCTCCAGCAGCTTTTGCCGCTCACCCGCCAACAGCCGCTGCACGGGGATGCCCGTCCAGCGGGCCACCACATCGGCGATATCGCCCGCTTCCACCTGTTCCCGCAGCAGGGATTCCCGGCTTTGCTCATCAGCGCGCAGCTCCGCCTCCAGGGCGTCGCGCCGCTCCTGCAGACCATGCAATTGGTCGTATTGGAGTTGGGCCGCCTGCTCCAAATCGCCCTCCCGCTCCGCCTCCGCGATGGCATGGCGCAGGTCTTCATCCTGTTGCAGCAAACTGCGCAACTCAGCCAAGCGGTCCCGCTCCACCTGCCAGCGGGCCTGCAACTGGTGCAAGGCGTCGGTGGCCTGCCGGCGTTGCTCCTGGAGTTGCACCCGTTCGGCTTCTGGGGCCGCCTCCGCCGATAGCAGCGCCAATTCCACCCGGCGCAGATCGGCTTCTGCCGTTTCAATCCGCTGGGGCTTGGAGGTGGCCTCCATGCGCAGATTTGCCGCGGCCTGGTCCACCAGATCAATGGCGGAATCGGGCAGACAGCGGTCGGTGATGTAGCGATCCGCCAGGCGAGCGGCCGCCACCAGGGCTTGGTCGGTAATCGCCACGCCGTGGTGCAACTCGTAGCGCTCCTTGAGGCCCCTCAGGATTTCGACACTGGTGTCGGGGCCGGGCTCCTTGATCAGCACCTGCTGGAAGCGGCGCTCCAGGGCGGGATCCTTTTCCACCGTGCGGCGGTAATCCTCAGGGGTGGTGGCCCCAATGCAGCGCAGATCGCCCCGGGCCAGGGCCGGCTTGAGCACGCTGCTGGCATCAGCTCCGGAACGCTCGCTGTTCACCACGGTGTGGAGTTCATCGATAAACAGCACCACGCCGGTCTCGGCCTCCCGCACCTCCTGCAGCACCCCCCGCAGCCGCTCCTCGAATTGACCGCGAAATTTTGCCCCTGCTACCAGAGCTCCCAGATCCAGGGCCACCAGCCGCAAACCCTTGAGGGAATCGGGCACTTCGCCGGCCACCATGCGCTGGGCCAACAACTCGGCCACGGCCGTTTTGCCCACGCCCGGCTCGCCGATCAGCACCGGATTGTTTTTGCTGCGGCGCGAGAGCACCTGAATCAGCAGGCGAATCTCCTGGTCACGTCCCACCACTGGATCGAGCTCCCCGGCCCTTGCAGCGGCGGTGAGATCGCGGCCGTAGGTGCTCAACGCGCCCTCTTGCTCAGGCTCGGGTTCCAAACGGAGCGCTTCCGCCTCCGGCTCCCTGGATGCCGCCCGAGAGGCACCCAACGATGGCCCCCTGACAGCCGCTGGGCTGGGCGCTACAGGGCTGGGGCTGACCGCCGCCTCGATGGCAGGGGCCTTGGTTTGGGGTTTGGGCTGGGATTGGGATTGAGGTTGGGCGGGGCGGCGCACGGCTTGGAGCAACGCCGCTTCGGTCAAGCCCTCCCCTTGCAACAGGGCTGCACCGATCCTGGGTTCATCGAGCAACGCCACCAGCAGGTGGGGAATATCGAGCAACCGAGATCCCCAGGCTGCCCGGCGTCGATCCGCATCCTCCAGCAGATCCTCCAGGGCATCTCCGATGTAGAGGTCGCGACTGGTACTTGGGGGCTGCTCGACGCAGAAGGCCTCCAACCGATCCAGGAGGCGATCGGTATCGATGGGTAAGGACTGAACCCATGGGCCGAAGCGCCGATCCCCGAGGAACGTTTGCAACAGGTGCTCCACATCCATGGCCCCGTGCCGCCAGCGGCGGGCTGTGTCCTGGGAGGCCAACAGGAGCTCCCAGGCGTCCTCGCTGAAGTGCTCTGGGTTGCTGGTGAGGCTGGCCGAGGAGGTTGCCCGGGCTGCTTGCTCAAAAACCATCGCTGTCCAACCTCAAGCGCGGGAAGCCAGTTGAATCAATTCCACTTTGTAGCCATCGGGATCCTCCACAAAGGCAATCACCGTGGTGCCGTGCTTCATCGCCCCAGGGGGACGCACCACCCGACCACCCTTGGCCGCCATGGCCTCACAGGTGGCGTGAATGTCATCGACGCCAAGGGCAATGTGGCCATAGCCCGTGCCGATCTCGTAGCTGCTGGTGTCCCAGTTGTGGGTGAGCTCCAGCACCGCCGTGCTGCTCTCATCGCCATAGCCCACAAAGGCCAAGGTGAACCGGCCGTCGGGATAGTCCTTGCGGCGCAACAACCGCATCCCCAACACCTCCGTATAGAAGGTGAGGGAGCGATCCAGATCTCCCACCCGGAGCATGGTGTGCAGCAATCGCATGGGCGAGGGAGCGGGGCAAGATCGTGGCGCCATTCTGGTCAGCAAGGGCGCGAGCGGTGCCCGTTGGCACAACGAAGAGGGCATGGGTGCCCCATAGGATCCTCCGCGAGACAACTAGATGGCGCACCTTCGTGTTCGACTCCCTCGACCTTGTAATTGACACCGTTGTGGCCAGGGAGGTCCTCGATTCCCGCGGGACCCCCACCGTTGAAGCCGAAGTGTTGCTCGAAGGTGGGGCCAGCGGACGGGCCATCGTGCCCAGCGGGGCCAGCACCGGCGCCCACGAAGCCCACGAACTGCGCGATGGCGGCAGCCGCTACTTCGGCAAGGGCGTCACCCAGGCCGTCAACAACATCGAAGAGCGGATTGCCCCAGCCCTTTGCGGCCTGAGCGCCCTCGACCAGGGAGCCGTGGACGGCGCCATGGCTGAGCTGGATGGCAGTGATAACAAGTCGAGCCTGGGTGCCAATGCGGTACTCGCCGTGAGCCTGGCCACCGCCCGGGCTGCCGCCAATGGCGTGGGCCTGCCCCTCTACCGCTACCTGGGTGGGCCCATGGCCAACCTGCTGCCGGTGCCCTTGATGAACGTCATCAATGGCGGCGCCCACGCCTCCAACAACATGGATTTCCAGGAATTCATGCTGGTGCCCCACGGCGCCAACAGCTTCCGGGAAGCCCTGCGCATGGGCGCCGAAGTGTTCCACACCCTTAAGGGCCTGCTACACGACCAGGGCCTTTCCACCTCGGTGGGCGACGAAGGCGGCTTTGCCCCCGACCTAGCCAGCAACGCCGCCGCCGGTGACCTGCTGATCCAAGCCATCGAAAAAGCGGGCTACCGGGCGGGCGACCAGATCTCCCTGGCCCTCGATGTGGCCAGCACCGAGTTCTTCAAAGACGGCCGCTACAACTTTGGTGGGGGCAGCTACACCAGTGCCGAGATGGTGGACCAACTCGCCCAACTGGTGAGCCGCTTCCCAATCGTGTCAATCGAAGACGGCATCGCCGAAGACGACTGGGATGGCTGGGCCCTGCTCACCCAAAAACTGGGTGCGACCGTGCAGCTGGTGGGCGACGACCTGTTCGTGACCAACACGGCCCGGCTGCAACGGGGCATTGACCTAGGCGTGGCCAACTCGATCCTGATCAAGGTGAACCAGATCGGATCGCTCACCGAAACCCTCCAGGCGATCGACCTGGCAGGCCGCGCCGGCTACACCAGCGTGATCAGCCACCGATCCGGCGAAACCGAAGACACCACCATTGCCGATCTGGCCGTGGCGACCAGGACTGGCCAAATCAAGACCGGCTCCCTGAGCCGCTCCGATCGGGTGGCGAAATACAACCAACTGCTCCGCATCGAAGACGAGCTGGGTAGCCAGGCGATCTACGCCGGC
>CAMDSS010000057.1 GCA_945907085.1 Cyanobium sp. NIES-981
CGCTTATCGCCCACTTGGGCCCGCACATCAGCCACGGCCTCATCGATGAAAGCGGCCGTGGTCCAGTCGGTTTCGCACTCACAAATGTGATAGACGAAATTGCGCAGCAGCGCCATTCCACCGGTGGAATGGACCACCTCAGGGTGGAACTGCACCCCATACAACCGCCGTTGGTGATCGGCCACCGCCGCCTCGGGCGTGTTGTCGGTATGGGCCAACCGGGCAAAGCCTGTGGGCAAGCGCTCCACGGAATCCCCGTGGCTCATCCACATGGTCGAACCATCCTGGACATTGGTCAGCAGATCAACGGGCTCGTCCACAAACAGAGGCGCCTTGCCGTATTCAGCGCGGCCTGCCGCCACCACCGAACCGCCCAGCTGCTGCACCATGAGCTGCATGCCGTAGCAAACACCGAGTATCGGAATCCCCAGGTCCCAAATACCCGGATCACACACCGGTGCCCCGGGCTCATACACGGAGCTTGGACCACCACTGAGGATGATTCCCTTGGGCTGAATGGCCTTGAGTTCTTCCGCCGTGGTGGTGTAGCCCATCACCAGGGAAAACACCTCGGTTTCGCGCACGCGCCGGGCGATCAGCTCGGAGTATTGGGAACCAAAATCAAGGATCACAATCGCCGGATGGCGACTGGATTGGGAGGTGGGATCGACGGCAGCTACGGAAGACATTCGAGGCGCTCGACCCGAGGCAATCGGGCCAGCCTAGGTGCCGCTCCCATCAAGATCAGCTAGCCCAACACCAGCGAGCTCAGCAAAGAGCGGCCGCCCCACGGGGCCCTGGGCACAAAGCTGGCGGGAACGGTCAAACAGCACAGCGCCCACCGCCATCCCAACCTGGCCATAACGGGCCAGGTAACCAAGGGATCGTTGCTCAATCGCGGCCGCCACCCGCTGGCGCAGGCGTTCGGCCCGCCCCGGATCAGAGGCCCCCAACGCAGCCAAGGCCTGTTCCACCGTGGGCGCCCCATGCAAAGCAGCCAACGCTGGACCGCCCAGGCCATCGAGGGCGGCAAGAGCCGTGAGCACCTCGGCGCGCCCATCGGCCAGATGGTGGTGGGTATGGAAAATCCCACCCGCCAATTTGATCAGCTTTCCCTGGTAGCCAAACAGCAACAACCGCCGCACCCCCGCCTCGGCGGCCGCCACCAGCAACGGCCCCAGCCAATTACCTGCCTTCAGCAACAACCCAGGGGATAAGCCGAGCTGGGGGGCCAAATCCAGGCCGTTTTCGCCAATCACCAACACCAGATCACCGCCAAACCCTGGAGCCGCGGCCCGCAACCGCAGGGCTGCCAGGGCCTCGGCCAATTGCTCCGGGGCTGCGCTGCGCTGCACCGTGGCCTGGGTGCCAATCAGGGCCAAGCCGTCTACCACCCCAAACGCCGCATTGCTGGTGCGCTCCGCCAAGCGGCGGCCCGTGGGAAAAATCACCTGCACCTGCAAACCCCGGCCAGCGGGCACGAGGGTCCTGAGATTGCCCTCCAGCAGAGCCCGGGCGAAGGCCGAGAGGCACAGCTCGCCGGTGGCCGCATGGATACCAGCGCCCTCCCCGGCATCAATCTGAAGCCAAACCTCCTCTGAACTGGGGGACCACCAAGAGACTTCGACCCACACCACCAGACCCCGGGTGAGATCCAGGCCCTCCCCCGGTTCACAGCGGGCCACGGCCAGAGCCCGACCAGCCCCGAGGGGCGAAGCGGCCACCACGGGGATAGCCACCGGGCCGGCCCCTGAGATGGCTCCTGGAATCGCCTCTCCTGCTTCGAGCGCAAGCTGCTGCTCGGCTTCAAAGGGCTCGCCCCGCAGGGCTAGCAACGCCGCCTTAGCGGCGGCGGCCACCCACACCGGCAGCGTGTAGCCCGTGGTCTCAGCCATCAGTGCCGCCCTCGAGCCGGAAAGGCCCCTCGATTCCACCGTTTTTTATGGTGGACCATCGCCCGGCCACGGCGCCCGCACCTCGCCTCCACCTTTTGCCATGCAGGACAAACTCACGCTGATGATCCCAGGCCCCACGCCGGTGCCTGAAACTGTCCTGATGGCCATGGGCCGGCACCCAATTGGTCACCGCAGCGCAGACTTCCAAAAGATCGTCAAGCGCACAACGGAACAGTTGAAATGGCTGCACCAAAGCAGCTCGGATGTGCTGGTCCTCGCAGGAAGTGGCACGGCCGCCATGGAGGCGGGAATCATCAACGTGCTGAGCAAGGGTGACAAGGTGCTCTGCGGCGACAACGGCAAGTTCGGCGAACGTTGGGTGAAGGTGGCCCAGGCCTACGGCCTTGACGTCGAGGTGGTGAAGGCGGAATGGGGCCAGCCCCTGGATCCGGAAGCGTTCCGTACTGCCCTGGAAGCGGACAGCACCAAGGCCATCAAGGCCGTGATCGTCACCCATTCGGAAACCTCCACCGGGGTGATCAACGACCTGGAAACCATCGCGAAGCATGTGTTGGCCCATGGCTCGGCCCTCACCATCGCCGACTGCGTCACGAGCCTGGGCGCCTGCGATGTGCCCATGGACAAGTGGGGCCTCGACGTGGTGGGTTCGGGCTCCCAAAAGGGCTACATGATGCCGCCAGGCCTGGCCTTTGTGGCCATGAGTGAGAAAGCCTGGGCTGCTTACGCCCACTCCGATCTGCCGAAGTTTTATCTGGACCTCGGCAAGTACCGCAAAGCTGCCGCCGACAACAGCAATCCCTTCACGCCTCCCATCAACCTCTACTTCGCCCTGGAGGCCGCCCTCCAGATGATGCAAGAGGAAGGACTCGAGGCGATCACGACGCGCCATGCCCGCCACCGTCGGGCTGCCCAAGCCGGCATGAAAGCCATGGGCATGCCCCTCTACGCCGCCGAAGGCCACGGCAGCCCAGCGATCACCGCCGTGGCACCGGAAGGCATCGACGCCGAGAGCCTGCGCAAAAAGGTGAAAGAGCGCTTCGACATCCTGCTGGCAGGCGGGCAAGACCACCTCAAAGGCAAGGTCTTCCGCATCGGCCACCTGGGCTTTGTCTGCGACCGCGATGTGCTCACCGCTGTGGCCGCCATCGAAGCCACGGTGCAGGAGTTAGGCCTGGCCAAAGCTCCCACCGGCAGTGGGGTTGCCGCCGCCGCCGCTGAACTAGCCAAGTAAGCCCCATGGGCTAATCGCAACAGTCGATCAACGCTTCAATTGCAAGTCCACCCCCAAGCGGTGGACTTGCTAGGGTTAAAGAATGCGGGTGTAATTCAGTGGTAGAATGTCAGCTTCCCAAGCTGAACGTCGTCGGTTCGAGTCCGATCACCCGCTTGAGAAAATCCATTCATTCAAATCGTTTATCAAAATCCGGTTTTTAACCGTCCAGTAAATGGCAATCTGCCCTGGAACCTTCTCTAGATCTAGGCCCTAGGAACGGGGTTTGATCAACTGGAGCACCTGGGGGCCCTTGGCAGCCATCCGCCTTTCGCAATCGAGGGCCGCCAATATGGCGCGACCCGCTTCGCCAATATCGCCAGCTTCTGCTGCCTGCTGCGCCAAGGCCTCATGGCGCTGGATCGACTGCTGAAGTTGGTCACGCTCACCACCAACAGCATTCGCGCCTGGGGGCTTTTGGTTCAACAGTGTTGCCGACATCCGGAGGGTTGGGAATAGAGAACGTGCATCTTTCAAAAGGCTTGATCAAGCACCATCGCTTGCAGCCAAACTGTATACGCCCTATCAATCAATTGAAAGCTTAGGGCTTCATCCATCAAAACCCTGATGTTTGTGTAGCCAAATTCAAACCAATAGCCACCAGCACAATTAGGTCCCAGGCTCTTCCTGATTGCCGCCCAGGGCGGCAATTTGTTCGCGCAGACTTTGGGAACGGGGGCCATCACCCCTGGTCAGGGCAACAGCAAGGGCAAATTCGAGCTTTTCCAGGGTGTGTTCCCCCCCATTGGGTATGGGCTCTACCCGATGGGCTGAGGGCTCTGCCCCATGGGCGGAATGGGAAGAAGGAAAGGCCATGGCTGGCTTTCTTCCCATTCTGGCATTGCTGCCAAGGGGGGGAAGCTGGGCAGGGAATCCCCCTAGGCCATTGGCGAGCTGGGCCCTGGATCCATCTCCAAGAGGTGGCGGCAATCGGTCAACAGCCGCTCCACGTTGTCGAGGCTGGAGATCTCCTGGGGATTCCGTTCGGCAGGCCGATCCAACTGCAATTCAAGGGCCGCCAAACGCTGCTCCAATCGCACCAGCCGGTGGGATAGGGCATGGATCGTTTCGGCCAGATCTTCCGCATTGCGGCTAATGCGGAAGGAAACTGACTCAGAAGCCATGGCAACGACGGCAGTGGAGCCGATCACAGCACACATCCCAGCCTTGGCCAAGGGCAAACTGATGGCTTAGGAGTGCATCGATGACCCAGCTCTGGCATTTGCTGCTCTATGGCCTGGCCGGCATAGGGGCGGGCCTTCTGGCCCTCAAAACCGGTATCCCTGCAGCCCCGCTGGCGGGAGCTTTGATCGGGGCCGCCCTGGTGAGCATGGGCGGACGCCTGGAACTGGCGCAATGGCCCCATGGCACCCGCACAGTTCTCGAAATCGGAATTGGCACGGTCATTGGCACTGGCCTGACACCAGCGGCATTTGCTGAGCTCAAGCAGTTGTGGCGCCCGGCCCTGCTGATCACCTTGGCCCTGGTGGCCACGGGTTTGGTGGTGGGGCTTTGGTCCAGCCGGCTGCTGGGCATCAACCCGGTGGTTGCGGTCCTCGGCGCGGCGCCGGGGGGCATCAGCGGCATGAGCCTGGTGGGGGCTGAATTTGGGGTGGGGGCGGCGGTGGCAGCCCTCCACGCGGTCCGGCTGATCACCGTGCTGGTGGTGATGCCCCTGGTGGTGAAAGTGCTGCTGCCCATGGGCCAAAGCCCACCGCCTAGCTAGCCCTTGAGATCATCGATACCTTGGGGCGTCTTGCATTCGCCCGTCCCAGGCCATGGCCCTGCCCAACCTTGCCGGCTTCAACCGCCTGGCCCTGCCCCTAGCCGTTGCTGCCACTTTGGGATTGGGAGGCATCCAGCTGGTCGGGAGCCCCAGCCGCGCCCAAACCAGTAGTGCCGTTCAAGCCGATGCCGGAGCGGTCCAAACCAGTGAAGGCACCGTGATGGTCAGCCCCGGGGCCAAGGGCGCCCAGATGTATTGCTTCATGCGGGCTAACGGCAACACCAATCAGGTGAGTTGGGATGCGGCCTATGCCCTGATTAAGCGGCAAAGCGATAAGTGGTTCAAGACCTCGCCCGAGCACGCGTCAGTGATGATCGCCGAAGCTGTTGTTCAGAACCCAGGCAAATTCCCCGATTGCGGGCGCTATCTCGGAGACCTCTTTGACAAAACTGAGCCCAAGTCAGATCCCAAAACCGAAGCACCCGCAACCACCGGAACGGCAACGGGCAGCCGCAGTGGTCGCTAGGGGCTCGAAACGGTCCTGGGTCTTCGCTGCCATGGTCCTAGGGGCCATGGGGTTCTTGGTCGCCGGTTGCAGTGAAGAACCCCTTTCTGAAGCCCCCATGCGCAGCGACGACTGCCTGCGGGACATCAGGCTCGACCAAGTGGGCGAGCAACTCAAACGCTGCGACCGGGTGGTCGCCGCCTTCCCCACCAACCCAGCGCCCTTGAACGACCGCTACCTGCTGCGCAGCCTCACTGGCCCTGACCAGGAACGGGCCGCCTGCGCCGATATTCGTCGCGCCACCGCCCTCGCCAGCCAAGCCAAGCCAGGCAGCTTGGATCCCCAGCTGCGAACCGATCTCACCCTGCGCCTCGCCCTTTGCCAGGACCTCAGCAAACCTGCGGCAGAGACAGCCGCCCAGCCTTAACTCACCACTCGCCCATCAGCTCCCGCACCATCGCAGGCAAGCTGCGCCGCCGCAGCGACCGCTCTTGTCCATGCAACAGCAGGGCAATCCGCCCAGCCTTGCTCTCGATCAACCCGTCCACCAATTGGTCTGCCACCCCAAGCTGCAACCAATGGCTGGTGAGAGCGGCACCCATGCCAATCCGGTGGCAGCGATCCTCCGCCTGCTCCGTGTCACCGGGGGTCCAGGGCCGTTCCATTAACACCACGTGGCGGGCGCGATGCAAGGTGAAACCCAAGCCCCCGGTGCCATAGGTGGCGATCAGCAGCGGACTATCGCCCCGCTGGAAGCGATCCACCTGCTGCTGCCTTTGGGCCGGGGCCAAAGCACCCGTCAGCAGGCAAGCCTGGTCGAACTGCTCCGCTAGGTGCTGGGCGGTCGCCACAAAGGCCGTGAACACCACCACCGATTCCCCCTGGCCCAGCAACAGGCTTACCAACTCTTGGGCGGCCGGGAGTTTGTAATCGGAGCCGATCTGGCGCAGGGCGGTCAGGACAGCCAACACCTCCGCCTCACGACGCACCTCCCCCAGGGCCGCCCGACGGCGGTAGTCGTCGACCTTGATTTGAAGACGGTGCTGGAAGCCATCTCCCTCGGCCTCGGCAAGCTCCACCGCCAGCAGCCGCCTCTGCTTGGGCGGTAGGTCGAGGCAATCGGTTTTGCTGCGGTGCAACAGCAGGGGACGGGTGAGCCGATGCAGGTCGTCAAGCCGCGTGGCCCCCTTGGCCTGCCAAACCTTGCGGCCGCCCTGCTCGCGCCAATGGCCCTGACAAAACAAGGCTTCGAACGCCCGCTGATCGGCGGCCAAGGGATGGCCGATCGCCGCCAGCAAGGGAAACAGCTGGGCAGGGCGGCCATTTTTCATCGGCGTTCCCGTGAGCAGCCAAATGGCCCGCAGGCGTGGATGGCGCGCCAACCGCACCAGGGCCTGGCTACGGCCGGTGGAACCGTTCTGGGCGTAATGGGCCTCATCGGCAATCAGCACCGTGCCCGCAGGCGGCAAGGCCCTGGGCAACTTGGCCCAACTGTGGAGCTCGATGGCCAGGCCCAAGGCCGCCGCCTCACGACGCCAATGCAGATGCAGGCCCACGGGGGCCAGCACCACAATCCTGCAATCGGCAAGCCGGACCATGGCTCGGGCGGCCACCAAGGCCGTGAGGGTTTTGCCGAGGCCCATGGCATCCGCCAACACAGCCCCCCGGCGCGCCAACAGCCAGCGCGCACCCGTGCGCTGGTGGGCAAACAGGGAGCGTCCATCGGGAAGCGGACCCTGTAGATCCGCCGCGGCCACCAACCGGCGATGGAGAGGCAGCGGGGGCAGGGGCTGCTGCATCCAGGCGAGCCATTCAGCCAGCTCGGGCTCCACCGGGAAGCGGCCAGCGAGGGCCTGCAGCAGGGCCGGCGCCGATTCCAGGGGAAATTGCCAACAGCAACGGCGGGTTAACCAAAGGCCCCGGGGCCGTATGGCGCGCAATTGGGCCTGGGTAACGGGATCAAACGGGCTGACGACTTCGATTTGACCCGTAGCTCCCAACCGCAGCAGGCAGCGCATCTGCGGAAGTGCAATCTTCGACACATTGACACCCCTGGCACCCGCGGCAAACTTCCACCAACCGAGTCATGCAGATGCAGGCCAGGGATGCGGTTTTCCTCGAGGACCTCTGCCCAAAACTGCGTGTCAGGCGATGGCGCCAGTCATTGCATCGCTTCACGGACCAATGCTGCATTTACTGCGGCAACCGCTCAGAATCCATCGATCACGTCCATCCCCAAAGCCGCGGGGGCCTGAGCGTGACCGAAAACTGTGTGCCCGCTTGCCTGGCTTGCAATGGCCACAAAGGCGACACCGACGCCTTTACCTGGTATCGGCGTCAGAGCTTCTATGACCCGCGGCGGGCCATGGCCATCCGTGCCTGGACCGATGGGGACCTACGCCTCGCCCTGAGGCTCCTGCAGTGGGCCAATCCCAGCCCCCCTGGAGCAGAGGACAGCGAGGATCACCAGACCCTGCAGGCGTCCACACCGTTGTGGCGTTGGCAAATGGCCGCCTGATCCCCAGGCCTCTCCGGCGCAGCAATCACAGCTACCAGCAACAACACCGCCGCAAACAGCGCCGGCACCGTTGCTTCGCGTTGCCAAGAACGCTGCCAGGCCGCGGGGCGCAGGGTCCGCTGACCCAGCGGCGATTGGGACCTGGCAGACCTAGAACGGTGCCCCGCCACTCCAGCGGGCAGAGAACAAAAAGAAGCGGCCATGGCTGAACTTGTGCAGTAATACAGATGTACTCATGACCCGTTCTGCTGTCAACCCCCCCGGCCAATTGCTGGTGATTGGAGGTGGCTACACAGGCCAACGCTTTGCCCAGGCCGCCCGGGCCCGCTTCGGCATGCCCGTGCTGCTCACGAGCCGCCAGGCCAAGGCGGCCCCTGGCCGCGGCCAAGCCGGGTTCCATTGGTTGGTCTTCAACCCAGACAGCTCTGCAGACCCGAGCGCTGCCGAACCAAGCCCCACCGGCCCAAGCGCTGCCGACCTGGCCGGCACCACCCATGTGCTGGTGGCCCTGCCCCCGGAGCGCAGCGGCCGCGATCCCGCCCTGGAGCACCTGGGCCCGATCTTGCACCAGCTGCCCTTGCAATGGCTGGGCTATCTCTCTACCACCGGGGTCTATGGCGATTGCGGTGGAGCTTGGGTGGATGAGACCGCCCCATGCCTGACCACCCTGGGCCGCAGCCAAGCCCGCCGCACGGCCGAACAGGGCTGGCAGGCCAGCGGCTTACCGGTGCAGATTTTTAGGTTGCCCGCGATTTACGGCCCGCACCGCTCGCCGTTCAAGGCCTTGGGGGCTGGGGAGAGCCGGCTGATCCACAAGCATGGGCAAGTGTTCTCCCGGGTCCATGTGGAC
Organism: Cyanobium sp. NIES-981; assembly: GCA_945907085.1. Taxonomy (GTDB): domain Bacteria; phylum Cyanobacteriota; class Cyanobacteriia; order PCC-6307; family Cyanobiaceae; genus Cyanobium_A. The sequence continues at coordinate 8,786 of CAMDSS010000057.1, forward strand.
GACATTGTTGGCGCCCTGCTCCATTGCCTGGAGCAACCGGCTGACGGCAGACCGGCCGTGGTGAATGTGGTGGACAACTGCCCCTGCCCCTCGAGCGAAACCCTGGGGTTTGCGGCCCATCTCCTGGGCTGCAAACTGCCGCCAGCGGAACGCTTTGAGGCCATTGCGGAAAGCATGAGCCCGATGGCCCTGAGTTTCTGGGCCGACAACCGCAGGGCCAGCAACAGCTTGCTGTGTGAAGGGCTGCGTTATCAGCTGCGGTATCCGAGCTACCGGGAGGGCTACCGGGCCTGCCTGGCGGAGGAGCTCGCGGGCGCACAATCTGGTGAGTCGGCAGGATCGCTGACGTAGGGCACGCCCAGGGCTTGGAGCATGCGGCCCCAGCGCAGCTCAATCCATCCCTGGCGCAAACCCGTGCCCATGCCAAACAACAGGATTCCGATCAACAACCAGCGCAGCATGGGTACCCCGAACCTGGGCCAAGCCCCATCCAACCCCAACCCCAAGCGGTTGGCCATTGCCCTCGGCGATCCTGCCGGTATCGGGGCTGAGGTCACCTTGAAGGCCATTGCCAAAGGCCCATGGGGCGATTCGCCCCCCTTGCTCGTCGGTTGCCGGCGCTGGCTGGAAGCCAGCTACCAGAGCCTCAAGGGGCGCAGCATCGAGGCCCTCACCGATCCAGCGGGGCTGGAGATGGT
>CAMDSS010000058.1 GCA_945907085.1 Cyanobium sp. NIES-981
CAGCCATCCGCTCCAAACCAAAATAATCCCTTCACTTAGGTTGCAAACATGACCCACACCAAGCTTTCGGCCCCAGAGGCCCTCGCTGAATTGAAGGCTGGTCATGATCGCTTTGTCAAAGCGATCTCCAAGCATCCCCATAGTAGTCAACAGCGACTCAATCGTTTGGTCTCAGGCCAGCATCCCTTGGCCATGGTGCTGGGTTGCTCAGATTCCAGGGTGCCCATTGAATTGCTATTTGATGTGGGTTTCGGCGACCTGTTCATCATCCGCAATGCTGGCAATACTTGCACTGAAAGCAGCCTTGCATCCATTGAGTATGGCTTAGAAGCACTCAATATTGACCTGCTAGTTGTCTTGGGTCATGAAGGCTGTGGGGCCGTGGCTGCGGCCTGCTCGGAACAAAAGAGCCTCAGCCCCAACCTGAGTCAACTGGTGCTGCATATCCGCCAAGAGCTCGAGGGGGGCGGCGTTCCCCTCGAGCCTCAAGTTGCCGTTCATCGCCATCCTGAGCTCACGGCCCAGCAACTGATTCGCAACAGCCAGCTCGTGCAAGAGCGGGTCAGCAGTGGGGCGCTGATGATCGTGCCAGCTTGCTACACCTTCGACCACGGCAATATTGAATGGTTGGAAGCCACGCTTAGTGCCTAAGTCTGGAGCTAGGGGCAAGATCCTCTTTGCCCACCAGACCAGGTTTGCGGAAAAGGGGGCCAGGGCTTAGCCTGAATTCCATCGGAATGAATTGACGTCAATGTTTGAACTTGAAGCCCTTTTCGCCTTTGGCATTGGTGCTGGCTTGGTTGTCCTTGCTCCAGTGGCTGCAGCAGTCCTGGGTAAGGACAACAAACTGGTGGCAACCGTGGCTTCCACGGGCCGCAAGCTAACCAAGGGCAGCCTCAAGGTGGGTCTTTTTGTAGCCGATAAAACCGTCTCGGCAGCCAAAATCCTGGGTTCGGGATTGGCGGACGTGGGCGATACATTCGCTGAGATCGTGGCTGAGGCCAAAACCGAGCTGGACCAATCCAAAGCCACCAAATGACACCTTGACCAGCATCGCCCTAGGTTCCGTGGCCAAGCCCGGCACCCATGCCCAGGGGGACCGAATTGGCAGCAGCCCACGCCAGATCCGAATCTGCCACCACCTACCCCATCGCCTTCGCCTTGGATTCCAACCTCCCCTCGACGTCGAGGGCCGGCTGCAAATCCATGCGGCCCTAGAGCAACGATGGCCGTCTCTGGCATGGCGCGATATCAACAAGGGCCAGGGGATCGTGATCCGCTCAGGGGGGGATCAGCTCTGCGCCAACCAGCTACTCGAGACAGTTCAAGCCGCCCTAACCCAACCCCGGGTCCATCGGGTTGCCCCGCCGCCAAGCCGTTGGCATCAGGCCCAAGACCAGTTGCGCCAAGGATCGATCAAGCTCTTTCTAGGGCTTGCCGTGGCCGGCTGGGTGCTGCCAGTCCTACCAGGAACCCCCTTTTTCCTGGTGGCCTGGTGGTTAGGTTGGCGGCCGCCAAGCAAGCCGCCAGGCTCGGAAGCCACCGGCCTAGGTCCGTTGGAACAAGAGCTCAAAAATCCAGCAACGAGATAGGGGCTTGACCCAGCCAAAAGCACAAAATCGACGTCAATGCGTTACGGAACAAAACAATAGTCATTGGAACTTTAATAGCAAATAACGGCCCGAAATTCTGGCTCCAGTGCACTGCTGCCCAGCCAGATCCCTTGGCATGGATACAATCCGGCTCGAACCACCCACCTGAATCAGCAAGTCCCGATCCATCTGCTGAACCTTTAACAGCGCCTTACGCAGGCCAGGCAGAAGCAAGCGGCAACGGGCTGCCCCATCCCCCATCCCCCAGTCCAAGGTTGCTTCAGCCTGCCAGGGCTGATCGAGCCAGGCCTCCAGCTGGCTACCGCCATCGTGCAACTGGTGTCCGTGGCCGATGACCAGGGGACCGCGGATCGCCGCCAGGCCAGCAAGGACTGGCAGCACAGGGCTGCCCGCTAACCAGAGACGGGCCGGTTGAAACCCTTTTAGGTAGGTCCGACAGAGTCGATCGCCTAAAAAAGTGGTCTGTCCCAATCCCCCATCAAGAACGCAAAGGAGCTGGTGGCGGTTGGGATCGGTGAGCTGGTCTGCCAACTGGCCTAAACGCTGCCTCCAATGGGGATTGAGCCTGAGGACATCGCCATCTGGCAGGCTCAAGCGCAGCACCAGATCAAGCCGGGAGAGGCTCCTACGGCTCTCCTGCCACCAGGTCAGCAACGGCTCCAGCCATGCGTCGAGCAGATCGGGACCACGCCGGGCCAGCTCCAGCAGCTCCAAGGCCTGGTGCAAAGGTGGCAAAACGACCACGGTCTCGGCAATTGCCCCCTCTCCAGCCCCAGGGGCGAGCCAGTCGGCTAGGGCAATCCATTGCAGCAGCTGGGCCAGACCCGGCAGGGGCGGACAGCGCTCCGGCTGGGCATCCTGTAATTGCAACAGGTCGATCCAATCGGATACTTCCGGCTTAATCCGCCCCCAAGCCAGCTGCAGGTAAGGCTCGTGCTCAAAAATGGTCGCCTTTGGGCCACCCCAGTCCGGGCTGGCCAGCAGGCCCTGGCCACTGAGGTCAATCAGCTGGGCAGGATTCCCCTGGGAGGCCAAACGGCGCTGAAGGTGGCCCACCAGTGCAAGGGCATCGCTGGGCAGGTCGGCACTGATCAGATGCAACATCCGCGCTGGATCCTGGCTGGGCTAACCCCTCGACCAGGCTGACACAGCAGTCCCAAGCGCCAACAGAAAGGCAAGGGCGGCCACTTCAAATCGTCAACTAAACAGGCTAAAGTGGCTCAAAATTGCATCACATAATCCTATGTTTGAGCTCGAAACGCTTCTGGCCTTTGGCGTTGGCGCTGGGCTGGTGGCCCTAGCTCCGATGGTCCGGCGCATGGGCCACGTCAGCCTGGGGGATTCCATGGGTCAGGCAGGCCGCTCCATGGCCAAAAGCGGCATCAAGGTCGGCGTGACCGTTGCCGGAGTGGCCAGCACGGCTGCACGCACCGTTGCCAAACAGGCCGCCGAAGCGGCCGAAAGCCTTGTTGATCTAGTGGCTGAGGCGAAATCGGAAATGGAAGCAACCCCAGTTGAAGCAACTGTAACCAAGACTGCTACTAAGAAATCAAGCAAAACCACAGTTAATTCCGTCCCAGTTCAAGGATAAATCCGGTTCGCAGCCTTACATCTCACCTTTAAAATTCACCTGCCTTCAATTTGTGTTAGCCCAGTCCGTATTACCTAGCAGGATTCCGGATCTCATCGTTATTGCTGACAACCAGGTGTTAGCACCGCCTCCCTACGTCATAACCATTCCGTTCAAGGATTCAACTCGCCTGCGCTTGAGGGTTTCCCTCGATAGCTCCGCCCTAACAGCCCTCGAAGCCCACCTCCGCAACCAACCGGAAGTCAGCCAAGTCCGTATCAATCGATTGGCTGCCAGTTGTGTGGTGAGCTTTGGGCCAGCGGGCCTACCGGACCTGGACCAATGGCTGGCCCAGCTCCCCAGTGAGCGCCTTCTCAACCAGGCCGGAGGCAGCCTCTGCAAACCCGGCCTGGGGACCGTATCCCCGAGCCCGGAATCCAGCGGGGACGAGCCCTTTGTTCCCACCAGGATTGTTTTACCCGTCGCCTCCCTTGGCCTAGCACTGCTGGCAGGCCCGCTCTCCCTGCCCCCCCTGGCGGTGGCCGGTTTCATCCTGGTGGCGGCCCAGCTGAGCTTCCGCCGGGCCTGGCAGGGCTTACGCGAGGACCGCAAGATCAACGTCGATTTCCTCGACAGCCTGGCGGTTCTGTTGCACAGCCTCGATGGCTTCCTTGTCGGCCCGGCAATGATGATCACCATGATTGAGGGTGGTGAGGCGGTTCGCGATGCCACCCAGCGCATCGCCCATTCTGCCAATACCGACCTACTGGCCAGCCTCCAGACGGACGTGCGTTTGATTCGCGATGGAGCCGAGCAAATTGTCCCCAGTAGCAGCCTGCAGGCTGGCGACCGCATTCACCTATTTGCCGGTGATCAGATTCCCGTCGATGGTTTGATTGAGAGCGGCGAAAGTTCCCTAGATGTCGTTAAATTAACAGGTGAATCAGTGCCCCGTGAAGCGGGACCTGGCGATGAAGTGCTGGCCGGCTTCATCCTGCTTGAAGGCTCCCTGATCATCGAAACGTCAGCCGTAGGAGAGGCCACCCGCATTGGCCAGATCACCTCGATGATCGAATCCGCCCCCGTTTTTGATACGCGGGTGGGGAACTACGCCGGCAAAATTGCTAACCGCTTTGTAATGCCCACCCTGGCCCTGGCAGGCCTGTCGTTGCTGCTCAGCGGCGGCAACATTGCCCAGGCCGCCTCCCTATTGATGTTTGACCTGGGGACGGGACTGCGGGTTTCAGTACCTACGGCGATTATGGCGGCCCTAACCAAGGCCGGCAGCCAGGGGCTGTTAATCCGAAGCGGCCGGGCCCTGGAACAACTTGCCGATGTGGATGTGGTGGTCTTTGACAAGACAGGCACCCTGACCCAGGGCCACCCCTCAGTGGTGGAGGTGGTCCTACGAACCAACTCCGATCCCCAACGCTTGATTCAGCTGGCCGCCTCTGCCGAACAGGGCCTCAATCATCCGGTGGCCAAGGCCGTGATTGACCACGCCGCGGGCCTGGGCATTGACAGCCTGCCCTGTGATCGCTGGGACTACCGCATCGGCCGTGGCGTCAGCGCTGATATTGGGGGCCAGACCGTGCTGGTGGGCAATGCCCGCCTGCTGCGCGAGGAGGGCCTGACACCGGCCGCCCCCAGTAGCGATCCCCGCCTGGCCACGGCAACGCCGATCTATGTGGCCGTCGATGGGGTGGTTGAGGCCGTGATCTACGCGGCGGATGCGATTCGGCCCGACAGCCGCCAATTAATTGAAGAACTGCACCGGCGCGGCATCCAGGCCCACATGCTCACCGGCGATGTGGCCGCCGTCGCCCATGCCGTGGCTGAACGGTTGGGATTGGCCCCCGAGGAGGTCCATGCCGAAGCCCTGCCCGATCAAAAGGCGGAACTGGTGAAAGCCCTTGCCCAGCAGGGCCACAAAGTGGCCTTTGTCGGCGATGGCATCAACGATTCCGCCGCCCTGGCCTACGCCGATGTCTCCATTTCCTTTGCTTCGGGCAGTGATCTAGCCCGGGAAACCGCCGACATCGTGCTGACCAATGACAAGGTCTCCGGTCTGCTGGTGGCCCAAGACCTTTCCAGACGCACCTTCGAGCTGGTCAAGCAAAACATCGGCATCGTCGGAGTGCCGAACCTCTCAGCATTGCTGGTGGGCACCTTCCTGCCCATCAGCCCGATTCTGGCCGTCATGCTGAACAACGGCTCCAGCCTGGTGGCAGCGGCCAACGCCATGCGCGTGCTGGGGTTCCGCGCTAAGGACCTACCACCGGCCAACCAGAAAACCAGTGCTCCCACTGCCCCTGGTCATCAAGGCTCCCCCCAGGAGACTGGCCCGCAAGAGCCAACCACCACGCCTCCAGCCCATTCAACCCACCTACCTAGCTCCAACCACAGCTTGGAGGTGAGCCTGGTGGAACTCTCAAGACGCTTGAGCCTGACCCATCAGACGATCACGGCCCGTCGAAGACGCGCCGATTTTTCCAGTTGGGTGCGCAGCCGCGATCCCGATGGCCAAGCCTGGAGCTACTGCAGCCAGACGAAGTTGTATCGCAGCATCGTGACCTAAGTGCCGAGCCACCCTGCCGCCCTCCAGCTGGACCGTTGCGCCCAGCTCGTCCATGCCACACCCCTGCGCAAGCGCTATCGGTTGAGCTCAATCAGGTCGCTCGATTGGCACCAGCTGGAACGGCACCTGGCGGAGAACCTGCCGGGTAGGGGCTTCACCTGGCGGTTAAACCGCGCCGCTAGCTCGATCGTGATCGGCGCCCGTACCGACGGCAGTTCGGCCCCCCTGGGGCAGGGCTTGGCAATCCTGATTGCCGCCTTGGCCCGGGCCGGTGCACGCCCCCCTGCGGCGGCGGTCGTACGGATTGCCGTTGGTCCAGTCCAACGGTCCCGGGCCCGCTGGCGTTGGTTATGGGGACCCGTCAATGTGGCCAGCCTGCTCCTGAGCCTGTCGTTCCTTGTGCTGGCAGCCAGCATGACCCTGCTGGGGATGGTTGGCCTGATGCTGCCCCTTGCTCCAGGGGCTCCGTTCTTGCTACTCGCCAGTCTTGCCATGGAGCTTGCCTTTCTCCTGCGCCTTCCCTTTCAGGCCCAGCCCGCCGCCTGAGCCAACCAATCGCCAACCCAGCGCCCCCAGAAGCAGCCCCCATGCCAGCCAGCCCTAGTCCGGTTGCCATTCCCAGCCATTGCACTCTGGCCAGTGACTTGCCGGGGCGCATCCGGCTGCGCTCTGACCAGCTGGTCGAGTCAGCCGCCCTCAGGCGCCACTGCCGGCTGATCCTTTACAGCTGCCATTGGCTTGTCTCCTTTCGAATCAATCCGCTCAGTGGCTCCCTCAGCATTCGCTTTCCCGATGGACGACGCCAGGAGCTCGGACGGCTACTCGAGGATGCCTTCGAAGCTCCGGAGTTCCTGCCAACCGTTGCGATCGACGAAGCTGATATGCGCCTGGGTGGGGGACTTAAACGGCTGAACAGCCGCCAGGCCCTACGCCACGGCGGTGTGGCGGCCTTGTTAGTGGGGGTGGACCTGCTGTTTCCAATTCCAGCGCTCCTGTTATCCGGTGCCACCGCCCTGATGCTGCTGCCGCTCTTGGGCAGCGTGGTCAACCATGTACGTCACCGCCACGAATTGCCGGTCGATAGCCTCGATCTGGGTTTTTCAACCGTATTAATCAGCCAGGGACTGGCCGGTGAAGCCCTGGTGGATCTGGCCATTGGCGATGCCAGCACCGCCTTACAGAGTGCCTTCCTCGAGGGGGGCCTTGAGCCCCTGGCCAGGGGTCTTGTGGAGCGACTCGGCCGTGGCATCACGGTCCCGATCACGGCGCCGTGGGCAGGGGACAAGCAACTTCTGGAGATCAAGGCAGGGGATCGCTACAGGGCAGAACCCCAAAGCCTGATTTACCTCAAAAGCCGAATCCTGTCCGGTGAGCTCACGGTCTTCAACCGACTGGTCGATGGCGCATGGACGCCCCATTTGTTGGGTGTTGGAGACTGTTTAGAACCAGGGTCGTTTGTGATCCAGGGCCAGGCCGAACTGGAAATCGAGATGACCATGCTCAGCCATGCCATCTATGGGCCCACCCACAGGCCCTCCGGCGCCAGACTGCAACAGTCCCAGGTGCAACAGGGCCTGGGGCTTTACAAACGCTTGATGGCCCCGGCGCTACTGGCCTGCGGCACCTATTGGTATGTCACCGGCGCGATTCAAAACGCCTTAAGCGCCTTCCAATTCAATCCGCTCAACGACTGGCAGACCAGCAATCTTGCCTCCAGGCTCACGGCCATGGCCGAACTGCGCCTGCACGGCCTCCAGGTCCGCGACCCGGATTCCCTCACGATCCTGGGCAAGATCAGCCATCTGGTAATCAGCCGCAGTTGCCTGGACCAGATCGGTGGCATTCGGCCAGTTGAGCATCCCCAACCGACCAGCCCCCTGGCCAAGGGGACTTTGCTGCGACTGCTGGCCGGCATCCAGCGTTATCTCGTCACCCAGGACAGTATTCCGATCTGGTCCAGCGCCTTAAGCCTGGGGAACGACGCCTTAGCCGTCGTAGATCTCAACCTGAACAACGGATCCGGGGGCTGGCAGGTACGCCTGGACGATGGCCAGGTGTTTGATATAGCCGAACAGGCCAATCCCCCCACCGCAATCCCCCGAAGCCATCTTGACCCCCTGGAAATCCGCCAAGGGGACCAATTGCTGGGCTACGTGGAATTGCGCACTTCCCCCGATCCCAGCTGGATCGAGCTGGCCAAAGCCCTGCGTGAATTGGGCGTTGCCATCCATATCGTCGGCACGGACAAGCGGCAGCGCATCGCTGAAATGGTCAAGCCCTTGGGACTCCCCGATCCAAGCACCATCTACGGGGAATGCAGTTGGGCTGATCGGCTGGAATTGGTCCAACAACTCCAGGCCGATGGCTCGGGAGTGGCCTATGTGGGTTACGTTCTCAATGACATGGCTGCAGCCTTCCAGGCTGATGTCTCAATTAGCATCGACGTGGATGATGACAGCGCTTTTAGCGAGAAAATCTGCGATGTGGTCATTGATCAAGATGCGGCTTGGATTGCCCGCCTGATTGACATGAGCCGCAAGCTGGAGGCAACTGCCAACAGTAACTTTGGCATCATCGGCATCAGCCACCTGCTCTCTGCTGCTGCCACGGCAAGTGCCTTGATCAATCCCTTGCAAACGGTCCTACTGGCCGATCTACCCCTCGTTCTTGCTGAGCTGAGAAATTTAGCTGTGATGGCAAATCTAAAGGGCCGCAAACGTTTTAACCATCCTTCGGCCGCATAATAGGGCCAGGCGCCTATTTCGCCTCCATCCAATTGGGTCCCACCCCCGTTTCCACCAGCAGCGGTACGGACAGCTGCACCGCCATTTCCATGGTGCGGCGGGTAAGGGCCAGGACCGACTCCAGGGCTTCTGGGGCCGCCTCCAGCACCAGTTCATCGTGCACCTGCAGGAGCAACCTGGCGGGCAGGGCGGCGGCGGCCAATTCCCGATGCAGCTGGACCATGGCCAGTTTGATGATGTCAGCGCTGGAACCCTGAATCGGCGCATTGGCCGCTGCCCGCAGTTGCTGGGCCTCCATGCCGGCGCGGCGGGCCACCTCGAGGTCAATCTCTAGGGGATCCTTGCCCAACAGGCGGCCCAGGCCATTGGGATCAAAGGCGAAGGGCCGGCGCCGGCCCAGGATCGTTTCCACATAGCCGCGGGAGAGGGCAAGCCGCTCCTGCAGTTCTAGGAAGGCAAACACCTGGGGATAGCGCTGTTTGTATTTGGTGAGAAACTCCTTGGCCTGCACCTGGCTCACCCCCGTTTCGCGGGCAAAGCGCTGGGCACCCATGCCATAGATCACGCCGAAATTGATCGTTTTACCCAGCCGGCGCTCATCGGCGCTCACCTCGTCTTTCTCGAGTAGCAAGCGGGCCGTAAGGGCGTGCACATCGTCGCCGGCCTGGTAGGCCTCCACCAGCACCGGTTCGCCCGAAAGGTGGGTGAGAATGCGTAGCTCGATCTGGCTGTAGTCGGCACTGATCAGCTGCCAGCCCTCTTGGGGCAAAAAGGCCTTGCGGATCCGCCTTGAGAATTCCGTGCGGATGGGGATGTTCTGCAGGTTGGGATTACTGCTCGACAGGCGCCCGGTGGCGGTGACCGCCTGGTTGAAATCGGTATGGAC
>CAMDSS010000059.1 GCA_945907085.1 Cyanobium sp. NIES-981
ATCAAACACCGGCGGCTCCCCCGGGCACAGCTGCCGAACGGTCTGTTCGTAGGCCTGCATTGAAAGCTCGGAGCTCCCCAGCTGGGTGGACACGGGGTGGAAACAGGCCTGGGCGCCTGGACCCCCGGCAGCCAAATGGGTTTCGCCGAGCATGCGGGCGTTACTGGCGGGGTCGGTTGGTGCAACCCAGCGCTCATCCCCGAGCAACACATCCACCCGATTCCAGGGCAGGTGCTGGCCGTTCAAGGTGCGGTATGCACCGGCTGGGGTGCTGCCACCGGAGAGGGCAATCTGGGCCCGATCCCGTTGGTCAAGGGCGAGCTTGATCCAGATCGCGATTTGCTCCGCACAGCGGCGGGCTAGTTGGGCACTATCGCTGCTGATCTCAAGGTTGTAGGTGGCCATCAGAGCCATTCGGTGTGGAAGGCACCCGCTTGATCGATGCGCTCGTAGGTGTGGGAGCCGAAGCAATCACGCATGGCTTGCACAAGGTTTTGGGGTAGGCGACCCGTGCGATAGCTATCGATGTAGTCGAGGGTGCTGGACAGGCAGGGAACCGGGATGCCAGCGAGGGCTGCCCCTGCCACCACCTGGCGAAGGCCGGGAAGCCTGCGGTTGATTTGGTCAGCAAACCAAGGATCAACCATCAGGTTGGCCAGGTTGGGGTTGGCGCTGTAGGCATCTTGGATGCGCTGCAGCAGACGGGCGCGAATGATGCAGCCCCCTTTCCAGATTTGACCGATGGCCGAGAAGTTGAGGTTGTAGTCGTGCAGCTTGGAGGCTTCCTGAAGCAGGGCCATGCCTTGGCCATAGCTCACGATGCAAGCAGCGATGCAGGCATCCCGCAGCGGTTTCATCCCGGTCTCAACGCTGCCGAGGTCAAACCCATGGGGGGCGGGGGGGAAAATCAGGGCTTCTGCCGCTAGCCGCTCCGGGCGCAGGGAACTCAACACCCGGGCATTCAGGGCTGCATAGATGGTGGGCACGGGGACCCCCATTTCCAAGGCGCTGACCACGGTCCAGAGGCCGGTTCCCTTTTGCCCAGCCGCATCCACGATGTGCTCCACCAGGTCGGAGCCATCGGCGGGGTCTTTGGTGCGCAGGCAGATCTCCGTGATCTCCACCAAAAAAGAGGCCAGTTCTTCGGTTTGGTTCCATTGGCCCAAAACATCAGCCATCTGCTCACCACCCAGGCCAGCAACCCGCTTCATCAGGTCGTAGGCCTCGGCAAGGATCTGCTCAATGCCGTATTCAATGCCGTTGTGGACGGTCTTGACGAAATGGCCGGCACCGCCGGGGCCGATGTAGGTGACGCAGGGGCCGTCATCGACCTGGGCCGCCATCTTCTGAACCAGGGGCTCGATCGCGTCGTAGGCAGCCTTGGTGCCACCTGGCATCATGCTCGGCCCTTCCAGGGCACCCTTGGCCCCCCCGGAGACCCCCATGCCGATATAGCCAAAACTTTGGCGTTCCAGTTCGGCAACCCGGCGCTCGGTGTCGGTGTAGAGGGAATTGCCCCCATCGATCAACAGATCACCCTCCTCCAGGAATGGGGAGATCGCAGCAATGGTGTCATCGACCGGTTGACCGGCCTTCACCATCATCAAAATGCGGCGCGGGCGTTCCAGCAGACCCACGAACTCCTGAAGGGTTTCCGCTCCCACGATCTGTTTACCCGCTCCCAGACCCACCAAGAACTCCTGGGTTTTCGCATAGGTGCGGTTGTAAACGGCACTGGAAAAACCATTGCGCTCGGCATTAAGGACGAGGTTCTCGCCCATCACGCCCAAACCAATGAGGCCGAAATGCGCCTTGCCCATTAGAAATGTTTGGTGGCTGTTGCTTCAGTGTGGCAAGCGTGAGCCCCCGATGGGAAAAGCGTCACCGGATGGCCACAGTCGTGTGTGCAATTCCTGGTTTTAGGGAGTAACCCAGGGCCTAGATCACGGTTCCATCGGCGATGGTCCCATTCTTGACAATCACCACAATGCCGTTGCGGATGTAGAAATTCAGCTCAGGTCGATCGGCCTCCTCGAGGCGATCCTTGTTGATGATCGTGACGTTGCGGCCGATGCGCACGTTCTTGTCGAGAATCGCCCGCTTCACCGTGGTCCCCTTGCCTACCCCCATAGGAATGCCGCCCCGTTCACGTAGAACAGCGCGTTCCTCCGACGATTCAAAGAAGTCGGAACCCATCACCAGGGTGTCCTGAAGCACAACCTCATCCTCAACCCGGCTCCTAACTCCCAGCACACAGTGGTGAATGCTGCAGGCCTTGAGCAGGGAACCTTCGCCGATAATCGATTCGGTCACCTGGGCGTCCTGCAATTTGCTGGGGGGCAAATAACGCGGACGGGTATAAATCGGGAACTTCTCGTCGTAAAACGAGAATGCAGGATTGGGTTGGACAGTTAAGGCCAAGTTCGCTTCATAGAAGGCACCGATGGTTCCGATGTCCTCCCAGTAGTCATCGAAAAGGAAACTCTGGAGCCGGTCTCCCCGGGCTAGGGACGCTGGAATGATCTCCTTGCCAAAATCGGTGGCGGTGGGATGTTTGATCAGCAGATCAAACAGGGTCTGGCGGCTGAAGACATAGATGCCCATGGAAGCCAGGAAGGGACGCCTGGCAGCCTCCTCGGCAGACAAGCCAAGGCTTTGGGTATCGACCCGCATGGCATCGAGGGCCTCCCCCTTCGGCTTCTCGCGGAATTCCTCGATGCGGCCGCCACTACCCGTGCGCATCAAACCAAAGCCCTCGGCCTGGGCTTGGTCAACGGGTAGGGCTCCGACGGTGAGATCGGCGCCCGTATCCATGTGGTGCTGGACGAACTTGCTGTAATCCATCCGATACAGCTGGTCACCGGAGAGGATCAGGTAGTGGTCCACGTCCCACTCCTGGAACAGCCACTGGTATTTGCGCACCGCATCTGCAGTGCCTTCAAACCAGCTCGGGCTATCAGGGGTTTGCTGGGCAGCCAAAACCTCCACAAACCCCTGACCAAAGCCGGCAGAGAGGTTGTACGTCATCGTCAGGTGACGGTTGAGCGACGCACTGTTGAACTGGGTCAGCACATAGATCTTGTTGATCTCTGAGTTGATGCAGTTGCTGATGGGAATGTCGATGAGGCGATATTTCCCGGCCAGGGGCACGGCCGGCTTGGCCCGCATCTTGGTGAGGGGATACAGCCTGGTACCAGCACCGCCACCCAGAATGATTGCCAGGACTCGCTTCATGTGCCTAGGCCCCATCCATTGAATGGGCCGACCGTAATGGAGCAGCTGGCCCTGAAGCGAGCATTTTCAACACCGCCGGTATGAACTGTTGCGAACCGGCCCTCAGGCCCCAGTCCCGGTGGGGGGATTAGGAGTCAGCGGTGTCGTCCCGGAGTTCAAACAACTGCTCAACCACCCGCATGGCCGTATGCCGTTGCTGGCGGGGCTGGGGGGCCCTCAGGTTTGTCATGGGGGTGTGCAGGATCTTGTTGATGATGCCCTTGCTGAGGGCCTCCACCACCTTGAGCTCACGGCTGGAGAGGTCAGGGCCCATCCGACTCAGGGCCTTTTGAAGTTCCTGTTCGCGGATGTCTTCGAGTTGACGGCGTAGGCGATTGACCACAGGAACCGCTTCCAGTCCATCCCACCATTCCAGGAATAGGCGGGCTTCCTCTTCCAGCAACACCTCGGCTTCTGCCGCAATTTCGCGCCTGGCTTCCTGGTTGCGGGCCACCACCTCCTGAAGGTCGTCGACGTCAAAGGAGGCCACCCCAGGCAGATCCGCGGTATCGGCTGAAATGTTTCGCGGCACGCCGATGTCCACCAGCATCAAGCTGGAGCGGCGGTTCAGGGCTGACAGCCGGTGGGCCGTGATGATCGGATCATCGGCAGCCGTACTCGTGAACACCAGCGAGCAGGTGCTCAGGCAGTGGTCGAGGTCGTCGAGGGGCCTGCATTGCACTGGAAGGGAAGGAAAGTCGGCAGCCAGGAGTTCGGCCTTGGTGACGGTGCGGTTGAGCAGCACCAGCCCCTTGCAGCCCTTGGCCTGGAGATGTTGCAACAGCAGCCGAGCCATGCGGCCAGCGCCAACCACCGCCACCTGCTCTTGATCAAGGGGCACCAGCTCATCAAGCCCCCTGGCTTGACCAACCTTGAGCTGGGCCAATTCCACGGCGGCCGAGCTGATCGAAACGGCACCGGTACCGAGGTTGGTCTCGGTGCGAACCCGCTTGCCCGTGCCGACAGCCTGGGTGAGCAGGCGATTGAGAATCGGACCAATGGATTGGTGCTCCTGGCCCAGGCGCACCATCTTCTTCACCTGGGACAGAATCTGCCCCTCTCCCAACACCAACGAATCGAGGCCCGCTGCCACCCGTAGGAGGTGGGCGATGGCTTCCTCATGGTGGAAGGTGAACAGGTGGGGAGAGAGCTCCTCCACCTCGAGACCGGAATGGCTGCTGAGGAAACGACCGACAGCCGAAATGCCCTGCTCAGGATGGCGCAGCAGGGCATAGATCTCCAGCCTGTTGCACGTACTGAGGATCGACGCTTCAAGCACCTCATCATCAGAACGAAGCTTCTGAAGCGAAGCCTCCATGGTTTGGTCGGGAATGCTGAGGCGTTCCCGGATCTCCACAGGAGCCGTGCGGTGACTAAGGCCAATAACGGCAATGTGCATGGAGGCTGACTTAATCGCTCTCTCGGCAGATGGATTCAGCTCAGGGCGATGCTCTTGGCGCCATCCTTGATGTGGATGGTGTTGGTGAAGCGTGCCGAGTTGTCGAGGGTGCTGATCACCAGGCTGCTGGTGCGGGTGCAATCCGTTTCGAACTTCACACCGTGGAACAGCAGACCATCGGTGATACCGCTACCGGCGAAAACGACGTTCTCTCCTGAAGCCAATTCTTCAGCTTCGTAGATTTTGTCGACGTCGGTAATGCCCATCTCGTTGAGGCGGGCAATGTTGCCCTCCTTGGTGTAGTCGGCCCATTCGGAGGTTTGGGCCACCGCGGGGTCATAGACCAACTGACCTTGGAAATGGCCTCCAAGGGCGCGCATGGCTGCCGCAGAGATCACCCCTTCAGGGGCGGCTCCAATGCCCATCAGGCAGTGGGTGCCCGTGCCGGCAAAGCCACAGGCGATGGCCGCCTGCACATCCCCATCGGAGATGGGCTGGACCCGGGCCCCTGTGGCCCGAATTTCAGCGATCAGGTCCTTGTGGCGGGCGCGGTCCATCACCACGATGGTCAGCTCGCTGGCGGCGAGGCCCAGGCACTCGCTGAGGATCTTGATGTTTTCAGTGGCTGACTTGCGAATGTCAACCTTGCCTTTGGCGCAAGGGGGAGCTGCCAACTTCTTCATGTAGAAGTCGGGGGCGTTAAACAAACCACCGCGGTCGGAGGCGGCCAGAACGGCCATCGAACCGCGCTGGCTGTTAGCGCAGAGGTTGGTGCCTTCGCAGGGATCCACGGCGAAATCCACGCCAGGGCCGGTGCCGCTGCCAACTTCTTCGCCGATGTAGAGCATGGGAGCCTCATCGCGCTCGCCTTCACCGATGACGATGCGGCCTTGCATCTGGATCTGGCCCATGCGCTTGCGCATGGCTTCAACGGCCGCCGCATCGGCCTCATCTTTTTTGCCCAGGCCAGTCAATTCAGCCGATGCAATGGCGGCCTGTTCAACGACCTCGAGAATTTCCTGGATGAGGGTGCGATCCACGGTGATCCGGCAGGGGGGAAGAGGAGCTTCAGAAGCTTTGGTAAAGCTTGGTGGGGGAAGGCCGAAGCAGGGTGGCAAGCGCCAGCCGCTGCAGGGGCTTTCAGTTTTGAAGCGGCCGCAACTGTATCAGTGCTTCAAATGGACAGTGCTGGCTGCTCCTTACAATCGCTAGCTCCCTGCCCAACTGAGGTTTCCGCATGAGCACCAAACCGTTGGTGATCTCCCCTTCGATCCTCTCTGCGGATTTCTCCCGCCTTGGCGAAGACGTGCGCGCCGTCGACCAGGCGGGCGCCGATTGGATTCACGTGGACGTGATGGACGGGCGCTTCGTGCCCAACATCACGATTGGTCCCTTGATCGTGGAAGCCCTCAGGCCTGTCACAACCAAACCCCTCGACGTTCACCTGATGATCGTGGAGCCCGAAAA
This sequence comes from Cyanobium sp. NIES-981, assembly GCA_945907085.1. Taxonomy (GTDB): domain Bacteria; phylum Cyanobacteriota; class Cyanobacteriia; order PCC-6307; family Cyanobiaceae; genus Cyanobium_A. Next base: position 6,140 of record CAMDSS010000059.1, read on the forward strand.
GTATGTGGCCGACTTCGCCAAGGCGGGCGCCGACATCATCAGCGTGCAGGTGGAAGCCTGCCCCCACCTGCACCGCAACCTTGGTCAAATCAAGGATCTCGGCAAGATGGCCGGTGCCGTCCTCAATCCGGGCACACCCATCGACACGCTCGAGTACTGCCTCGAGCTGTGCGATCTCGTGTTGATCATGAGTGTTAACCCCGGCTTCGGCGGCCAGAGCTTCATCCCCTCCCAGGTCGACAAGATTCGTTCCCTGCGCCGCATGTGCGAGGAGAAGGGGCTTGATCCCTGGATCGAGGTGGACGGCGGCATCAAGGCGGCGAACGCCTGGCAGGTGATCGAGGCCGGTGCCAATGCGATCGTCAGCGGTTCGGGCGTGTTCAACCAGCCCAGTTACGCCGATGCGATCACCGGAATCCGCGATAGCAAGCGGCCTGGCTGACGTTCGGTCGCCTGAATTACGGCCAGCTGAATATCCCAAACTGGGCCAGGCCCAGATGCCCCACGGACCAACAGTCGTGGGGCTTTTTGATGGACAAGCGAACCCTAGGACTCAACTATCAAAGAACCAGCCGTAGCTGTGCAAGCCAATACCAAGCAGATTGACGCCGATATAACAAACGGCAATCACAACCAATCCGGCGACGGCAACGAAAGCCGGCTTGCGGCCCTGCCAGCCCCGGATTAACCGGGTGTGCAGGTAGGCGGCATAAACAAGCCAGCAAATCAAGGCCCACGTTTCCTTGGGGTCCCAGCTCCACCAACTGCCCCAAGCCTCGTTGGCCCACACCGCTCCGCTCACTAGCCCAACAGAGAGCAGCAGGAAACCCACCGTGATCGTGCGATAGCTCAAGGAATCGAGCTGTTCGGCAATGGGCATGGCCACGCTGCTCAGTTCGACCTGGGCTGAGGAACCATCGGCGCCCGCACTAGCGAGCTGGGCCTGGCGGAACCCGCCACTCCCAATCGAGCTGCTTCGAAGCTCAAGGACATTGCCCCGGTCGGTAAACAACACCGCCATGGAAAGCAGGGAACCGACCAGCAGGGCGGCGTAGCTCAGCATGATCACGCTGACGTGCATGACCAGCCAACTGGAGCGCAGGGCTGGCACCAGGGGCGAGGCCTCTTGCAGGGTGTCTGGGAGGGCAAAACTGGCAAAGGCCACACATCCCAGGGCCATCGGCGTGGCCGCCGCGGGTACCAGGGGGGAAGGCCAGCTGCGCTCAACCAAGAGCTGGGTCAGGGTGCAGCCCCAAGCCAGGAAGCACAGGGATTCGTAGAGGTTGCTAATGGGGAAGTGACCCGAATCAAGCCAACGCAGCACAAGCTGGGCAGTCAGGCACAGATTGGCAGCAGCCACGAGCAGGCGAACCGCCGTTGAATTTCGCCCACCGCTCAGGGACCAGAAGGAGAGGGGCAAAACCAGCAACAACAGCGCAAAGGCGAGGAGGCCCAAGCCCAGTACCGGATCGTTAAGCAGGTCTGGCACCGGCATGACAAAAGCAAAGAACAGTTTGGCGTGGCACCCCAGCCGTTAGCGACTGGACTGGCGCAACAGATACACACCGCCGCCTAAGCCGATGAGGACCGGCACCCAGGCGGAGACAAACGGCATCAAGATCCCTTTAACACCGAGGGAACTGGACATAAACGCCATCAAATAGTAACCAAAGATCAAAAGCACACTCAAGCCAAATCCCTGGCTGCGGCTATGGCGGGAATGGGGTTGGACTCCCAAACTGCTTCCGATCAAACCAAAAACAAGACACACCGCCGGGAACGAAAAGCGTTCTTGAATGCGAACCGTGAGCTTGCGGGCTTCTTTCGTGTCACCGGCCTCCTTCAGCAACTTCACCGCTGTGCGGGATTGGCCAATGGACATGGTTTCGAAGCCAGGAATTCTGGCCATCTGCAGGGGCTCACTACCGATCGGGTAGAGATAGCGATCAAAGTCGGCGGATGTGGTCGTTCCCTTGGCATCGGGCTGCACGGAAAAGACATGGCCATCGCGGAACAACCATTGGGCATCCTTTTCACTCCAGTTCGCCTGGTTAGCCGTTAGCAAGACCCGCTGGGTTCCCCGCGAAAGATCCAGCAGTGTGACCTGCTGCATCACGCCCTTGTTAAAGCTCTGGGCATAGAAGAAATGGGTCAATCCTTTTTGCTTCGAGCCATCAGGATTTGTCACCATTCCATACTTTGAAAACAAGACGTTTTCTTTTTGCTCCCCAGCTATCGCTCGACCAAGGGCGCGGTTCAGGACAATTTTGGATTCTCGTAGGGTTCCGGGAACAACAACTTCGTTAAAAGTGAAGGTAATGGCGGTCATGGCTATCGCCACAACAAGCGCTGGAATCACCATGCGCCAGGCCGCGACGCCCACACTCCTAAGGGCCGTGAGTTCACTGTTGCTCGACAACTTGCTGTAGGTCAGCAAGGTGGACATCAAGGTGGCCATGGGGAAGGACAACACCAGGAAGGACGGCATCTGGAGCAACAGCACGTGGGCCGCCACATTCAGGGACAGTCCGGATTCGGCCACCTTGCGGACCAAATCAAAAATGGCCCCCACAGACAAGGAAACGGCCGTGAAGGCGCCAATGCCGAACAGCAGCGGACCCAACAGCTCCCCAAACAGCCAGCGATCGATCAGCGGCAACCGCCGCCAAACCTTGATGATGGGCTGGTTGAAACGCAACAGCAGATTCATAGCCTGAAATCCTCGCCCAGATAGTGACGCCGCACTAGGGGATCGGAGCCCACCTGCTCTGAAGTGCCAGAGGCCAGGATGGAACCATCGGAAAGGATATAGGCCCGATCCGTAATAGCCAGGGTTTCACGGACGTTGTGATCGGTGATCAGCAGACCCATGCCACGGTTTCGCAACTGATCAATCAATTGCTGGAGGTCTGCAACGGCAATGGGATCGACACCGGCGAAGGGTTCATCCAAAAGTAGATAACGGGGACCCAATTCACCGACCGCAAGGGCCCTCGCTACTTCACAGCGGCGCCGTTCACCACCGGAAAGCTGGAAGCCCTTGCGATCCTGAAATGCCGTGAGATGAAAATCATTGATCAAGGCTTCGAGCCTGTCACGACGGATGGCTTTGGGGGTGGCACTTTCTTGAAGGGCC
>CAMDSS010000060.1 GCA_945907085.1 Cyanobium sp. NIES-981
GCCGAGGTTTTTGCCGGGGTAGAAGCTCCAGGCCACCGCGTCGCCATGGGCGCCGATGCGCCGGCCCTTGTAGCGTGCGCCGTGCGCTTGGGCCGCGTCTTCCAGCACGCGCAGACCGTGCTTGCGGGCGATGACGAGGATGGGGTCGAGGTCGGCGGGTTGGCCATACAAATGCACCGGCAGGATCACTTTTGTCCGTGGGGTGATCGCCGCCTCAATGCCCGTTGGGTCGATGTTGTAGGTGGCTTCCACGGGCTCTACCGGCACCGGCGTAGCGCCGCACTGGCTCACGGCTAGCCAGGTGGCGATATAAGTGTTGGATGGCACGATCACCTCGTCGCCCGGGCTAACGCCCATCGCCAGCAGGGCGAGGTGAAGCGCATCAAGGCCGTTGGCCACGCCGATGGCGTGACTGGCTTCGCAATAGGTAGCCCATTCAGCCTCGAAGGCATCGACCTCGGGGCCGAGGATGTACCAGCCGCTGTCCAACACGCGGCCGATAGCCGCGTCAATTTCAGGCTTAAGCTCCCTGTAGGAGGCCCCAACGTCGAGAAAGGGAAATTTCATTTGTTCCCTGTCAATTTTTTTAGGTGTAAGTAGTTTGGCGACCACCTTACTTTACCCGAAACGGGCTTTTTCTGCCAGAAAATCATCATAGGTACGCAAATAGTCTTCCGATTCGTAAGGACGGGAAGCAAAGACGAGAAGAGCTGCATCGGAGCTATAACGATATTGGGTTCCCCAAATCATTTCTGGCATGAAAATGCCCATATCAGGCCGATCAAGGATGACTTCGCAGCGCTGAACGCCATCATCAAGAAGAACCCGGCATGAGCCGTGAAGACAGATTAGAAATTGCTGGCAGCGCTTATGGGCATGTTCACCTCGCAGTTCGACCGAAGGGACACCAAACACGGCGAAATATCGGGAGGGGGAAAATGGCAATTCGGTCGGCACCTCACCCACTGTTAGCGAACCACGTGCGTCGGTGACCCTCCGCATCAAGTAAAGCGCACTCTCCCCCACGTCAAGCGGTATTCGTGCCGGACGTTCAATGTTTCCAAGGCTCTGAACATCGATCAGCCGTGAATTGGCTCGATGACCGTAAGGAGCGCGGTCCACGTAGCCTACGATTTGTGCTGGGTTGCCCTCCATGATGGCGTTGGGAGGAACGGAGCGAAGCACAACCGCCCCGGCACGCACCCAGGCACCTTGGCCGACCGTGACGCCCTCGGCAATCACACATCCAGCATCCAGGCGCGCATTGGCGCGGATGACGATGTTTTTGCCGGCAAGGATTACGAAGGCCCCTAGCGTAGCCCCGAGCTCTATTCGGGCATCCTCAGGAATTATGTAGTCGCTGCCAAATGCTGTTAGCGTGTTCATGTGGCTTGCTGGTTCAAGAGACTATTACTCACGTAATAGTGACTGAGTCCTCTAGAAAACCTCCGATAGCGCTCACGATAGACGGGAATTACTCTACGATCCAACTGATAGTAATATGCAATATTAAATTCGGCAGATTTTACGGCTCCCGAACCGCTCATGAAACTGCCACACTTGCTAGTTGCCCCTCCGCACCTCAAAATGTGCTGACTTGAAGCCTAGGTGGTCGACGGCATAAGCACACACCACTCAGCGCCGATTCCATGGAGGCCTAACGTAGCCGGCCGCTCTGCAAAATCCATGAGCCCCAGCAAAAGCTGTCGCCCTGCGGCTCGTTCAGGCGCACGGTGACGATCGATTCGTATTCGTATTCGATGATGAAATAGACTTGGTCGTTATCCTGGGTTTAGTGGGCGAGCCACGCATGCTGGTCGGCCAGATCGGCGCTTAAATAGCCCGATTTTTAGGCAGCTGTGCGCAGCGGAAGGATGAAAGGCACGTCTTCTACCGCTGCATCGCAGAGCATCAACTTTAACAACCGAGTGCGCCGACTCCCGCAGCTGGATTGGTGCCGGCGTGCTCATCGCTACCCCCGAGGGTGCGCACAATGCGCGCCGGGTTGCCGAAGACCACCGCGCCATCGGGCACATCCCGGGTCACCACCGCGCCCGCCCCCACCATGGCGTGTCGGCCAATCGTGATTCCCGGCAGAATCGTCGCCCCCCCCCCGATGGAAGCCCCGGCCTTGACGGTGGTCACCGCAAAGGCTGATGGGTACACCTTGCTGCGAGGGAAGGAGTCATTAGTAAAGGTCACGTTGGGGCCGATGAACACGTCGTCCTCGATGCGCAGACCGTCCCAAAGCTGGACGCCAGATTTTATCGTGACGCGGTCACCAATAATCACATCATTCTCAATTAGGACATGGGAGCAGATGTTGCAGTCGGCACCGATGCGAGCATTTGGGAGGATGACAACGAATTGCCAGACGTGGGTGGAGGGGGCGATATTTGAAGATTGAACTTCAGCAAGGTGATGAATAGCCATTCTTAAGTCATCCGCAACTGCAAACCGCACGTAGCCCAGGAATTTTGTTGACAGCTCGGGCAATTGGATGATCTGCTCCTATACGGTGTAACAAACTCCGCAACGCGTAAAGCGAAGCAACGAGAGTAAATACGCTTCCCACAGCTGACGCAGGCCATACAGGCACGTTGATTACCATCACAAAAACAATAGCCAATAACGACACAGCGCGCCAGGCGATGTGTCGCGCAGCTCGGGACCACCTAAACCCGGTTAGCGATCGGCAAACTGCATAAACTATAATGGCGTAACCGATGTACAATGCAAAAAAAGCAATTGCAACGCCTTCGATGCCAAACAAACTCAGCCCGATGGCGATCAATACAATGTGCAGAAGATTAGCACCGGTCTCGGTGAGCAAAAACCACCGCCCCTTGCCCAAGGCCAACATCACATAACCTAGCGGCCATGAGATCACTCGACCTAAGCAACCCAGGATGAACCATTGCACCAGACCAACAGCGGGCAGGAATTCACTGGTATAAAAAACCCGGACCAGCCACGGCGCCAACACCATGGTGGCTAGCAGGCCGGGCAGCGCCAGTAAAAGCCCGATTTCGGTTTGTTCATTGACCAGCCGGTTCAATGCTCCATTATCTGTTGCGACGGCGGTAAGGCGAGGGTAGTAGTCCGCGCCCATGGCACCGAGCACGAAATTGACGAAAATGCCCGATAAAGCGAAAGCAGAGCTATAAATGCCCACGCCGTCTACACCAGCTTGTTGCGTTATTAGCGTGATGGTGATGTAGCTTACCGCGCTGATCATGAGGCCATTCCACATCATCACCAGCCCCAGCTTCACCATGTCGCCCGCCTCGGCAAAGGTCTGGCGCCAGGTGAGAGACACCGCCGGCACCGGCACTTTTCGGGCGAAGAACCACGAGAGCGCGAGCTGCAGCGCCGACACTATGACCAGAGCAGGAACAATGCCGCGCAAACCAATGGTGGCGTAGAAGCCGAGAGCAGCCACGGTGCCGAATGCTGCACCGAAAACATTGGCGCGACCCATGTCGCCAAGGCGACGCATGCCCTGGATCAGTGCTATCTGTCCACCAGATAGGTTCCCAAACAGAATGATGATGCCAAGCGCGACGATGTCGGGAACGTAATCGCGACTGCCAAATGTAAGCTCACTGATCAGCGGGCTGAGTAGCATCATCGCCGCCATACCGACAAGACCGGTGAGCCAACAGATGCGGCGCAGAGTGAGAACCGCGCGCCCGATGGCCTGTTGATCACCCTTGCCGACCGCTGCCGCTACTTCGCGTACTGCGCTGGATTGAATGCCTAATCCAGCGATCGTGCCGATCAGGCCTTGGACAGCAGTGAAGTTGGCGTTTAGCCCAACGCCAGCGCTTCCTAGGAATACTGCGGCAAACTTAACTCGCACCATGCCCAAAAGCAGGTTGATACCCGCCGCTCCGCCCATAATGAATGATGACTTGAAGATCTGGGCGTAGGAATTCTTTGAATTCACGCGTGTCTATCTCGTTGCAAATTGCGTGATGTACCAGGGCACGGATTTCGGGATACCAGCGCCGATGTGATGGGTGTGTTCGTAACCCAGCAGGCGGCGGGCTTTCGAGATGCCGGCCTGGCTGTGGCGCACATCGCCGGCGCGATAAGCGCCGGAAGTGGGTTGCTTGCTGGGCTGATGGCCTCAAGGCTCAAACCTATGGGTTAAGCCATCGGCTCGGATCGGAATGGGTCAAAGGCGCAAAGGCTGCAGGACACGCGGCATAACAGCAAGGAGGCCCAGCAACACCTCCATGGCCTGCAGCTCCTCCCGGCTAGCTCCCGTAGGCCTCGCGATAATTTACCGTGATCCAGTAGGCGTAAAGCTTGGATACTCCGTAGGGGCTGCGAGGATAAAAAGGCGTGGTTTCTTTTTGGGGAATCTCTTGCACCAGGCCATAGAGCTCTGAGGTGCTCGCCTGATAGATCCGAGTTTTTTCTTGGAGCCCCAGCATCCGCACGGCCTCGAGGATGCGCAGGGTGCCGAGGGCATAGCTGTTAGCCGTGTATTCCGGAGCCTCAAAGCTCACCGCCACATGGCTCTGGGCACCGAGGTTGTAGATCTCATCTGGCTGCACCTGCTGGATGATCCGGATCAGACTGGTGCTGTCCGTTAGATCGCCGTAATGCAGCACCAGGCGCGGATCCTGCTCGTGGGGATCTTGATAGAGATGGTCAATACGGCTGGTATTGAAACTGCTGGCCCGGCGTTTGATCCCGTGCACCGCATAGCCCTTCCCCAAGAGCAGCTCAGCCAGATAACTGCCGTCTTGCCCCGTAATTCCGGTGATTAGGGCTGTTTGGCGGCATTACTCTCGGACATGGTAATCACGGATCTCTTAGATAGATTTGGGAACAGCACCCTTGGCGTTAAACACAAGCCGCATTGTTTTAAATAGGATCAAGACATCGAGCCAGAAGGAAAAATTTCTGAGGTAATAGAGATCGTAGCTGAGCTTGTTGGCCGCGTCCTCAATCGATGCCCCATAGGGATAGTTCACCTGGGCCCAGCCGCTCAGCCCTGGGCGGATCGCGTACCTGATCCGGTAGTGGGGGATTTGCTCCTCAAGCATGTGCTCGAATTCGGGCCTTTCCGGCCGGGGCCCAATCAGGCTCATTTCCCCCATCACCACACTCCACAGCTGGGGCAACTCATCAATACGCGTGAGGCGCAGCAGCTTGCCAATCGAGGTAATGCGCGAATCGCCAGCCCTGACCCACTGGGCTCCAGAGCGTTCCGCGTCGAGTCCCATGGTTCTCAACTTCCAAACCCGAAAGGGCTGCCCGTTAAGCCCACTGCGTTGCTGCGAATAGAAGATCGGCCCCCCATCCTCCAGCCGGATCAACAGAGCAGCCACGAGCATCAACGGCATGCTCAACAGCAACAGAATCAAGCTGCCAACCACATCTCCGACACGCTTGAGCCGAAGCTGAAAAGCATTCTTAGCAATCGAAAACTCCCCCCGCAGCAAATCGCCAAAACTCAACAGATCGGGAGGGAACCGTTGCAATATCGTTTCGCACCAGCCCAAAAGGCTCACAATCACCAATCCATTCCCCTGGAGCTGGATCAACTGTTGCTGCACCCCAGCCGGTAGGGCCTCAATACTGGGCACCACGATGTTCAAGGCACCTTCGGAGTGGGCCAGCTGGGAATTAGCCTGTTGGCCAAAAGCTTCGATGGGGCAATGGTCGAGGCTGGCTTTTAAACGAGACCAGGCCAGAAGGTCTGAGAGGTGAGCAGCCTGTTCAGCCGTGCCCAACACCAACCATTGCTGGGCCTCAGAAAAGTGACTGCGTAAGACCCCGTTCAAGGCGAACTGGATCAGCAAGCTCAAAACCCCAAAACCGAGCAGGAAAGGCAATAAAAAGCTGCGATAGGCAGCAAAATTTTCCGATCCTGCCATCAGCCAGTTGCAGGCCAGAAAGGCAGACGTGCTAATCAACGTGACCCATAGGGTATCGAAGCCTTGCCTTACAAAAGGAGCCCTACCTCGATCATTCGCGTCGTAATACCTGCCCAGCACATAGCTAGCAACAATCCAGACCCCTAACAGCAAGAGAATGGGCAGATAGAACTCAGGCCACACTCCAAAACGGGCCCGAAACACCAGCCAATAGCCAAGGCTAAACAGCAGGCAATCAACAAAGATTGCGATTAAAAGCCTACGCCTTGAGATCAACCAGGGAAGCCGCAGTTGCACAGTGAAAGCAAATACAAAAAAGGTTGATGATGGAGACCTGCTCTTCAGCGGCCAAGAGAAGAGCCGGTTCTCATCGTCCTTAGAGGCATCAAAAACAGCTAAGGCCAACCATGGCCACACCAATCCAAACCCATGGCCGCCGGACAGGAGCTGGGCTCAACCGTCTCGATCAGGCCCCTAGAGCATCGCACGGCTTGCAGCAAATAGGCCCCAGATGTGTGGGTGGGGGGGGGGATGTGCGCCACTTTGCAGTTTCTGCATAACAACTTGGCACCCGCCCAGGCATGACAAAAGCCTCGCCCTGGCAGGATTGAAAGGCTTTAAGCACCTGTTTGTGCCCGATTCGCCCAGGCGCCGGCCCACCGGCCGAAAGCTGGCCTGCCCCAAGCACCCGGATACCCCCCTGCTCGGCAACGGCCGCAAGTACTTCCTGCACCTGCTCACCAGTGAAGAGCTGGTGGCCCGGGGCATGCCCGCCGGCAAGGCCAAGCTCGTGATCAACGCCTACCCGGTGCTGGTGCTCTCCAGCGAGTGGCTGGAAGAGCTCTACTGCGCCAGCTGCCGCCAAAAGCGCTGGTACCACCTCACCAAGGCCGCCGATGGCGCCATCAGCCTGCGGCTTGCCCCCCGCGATCTCTGGGGCCAGGTGGCCCACGTGGATCCCACCGTGCCCAACCCCACCGTGGGCGAATTCACCCGCCGCGAAGCCCGCCGCCATAGGGATCAAAAGCGGATGTTTGAGTGAGGGTTGGGCTGGGGCCTACATCGATCAGCGGTACACCTCCCGGCGATGTCCAATGCGTACAACCAGGATCACCAGGTCGCTGCGCTGCCACTCGTACACCACGCGATAGCGGCCAACGCGCAGACGCCGCAAACCCTCGAACTCTCCCTTGAGAGCAGAGCCCGCTGCAGGCGTGTTACACAGCAGGTCGATGGCCTCCACCAGGCGTTCACGCTCAACCTTTGGCAGGCTGGCCAAGGCCTTGGCCGCAGAACGCTTAATCCGCAGCGAGCAGCGCTTGACGCACCTCAGTCCAATTGAGCACTGGGTCGGCAGGGTCCTTCAGGGCTGCCACACCGCAACGCAGATCCTCGATGTCGTCGAGGTAGTACTCGATCGCTTGGCGGATGATGTCAGCCCGGCAGCGACTGAGCTGCGCAGCCGCCGCATCGAGCTCAGCCCCAAGCGCATCCGGCAGACGAGCGGTGACTTGAACCATGGGAACCCCCTGGAGTCTCAGAGATGTCAGTGACATCATCCTTGGTGTGCTTTCCCTTCTTGGCATGGGACAGCAGGCACCTGTTCAGGATCATCCTGCCCAAGGGCACGCACCAGCACATTGGTGTCGGCCGTGATCTTCATGGGTTTGGGCCGGCTCCAGGCAAACCGGCCCAGCCGGCAGCGGTTACCTCATTCAGCTCATCCAGGCCGGCCCGATGGCTGCTGCGATCAGCCAGGAGTCCAATGAAGCCGCCGATCGTGCCGGTGGCGTGCTCCGCATGGAGCTCCAGGCGCTCACCAGGGAGCACCTCCACATCAATGCGTTGGCCCGGCTGGATGCCGAGATGGGCCAGAAGCTCCTTCCGCAGGGTCACCTGGCCCTTGCGCGTCACAGTGAGCGATCTGCTGAAGGAGCTTGCTGCCTGGGTCGATGGATTGGCCATCGCAGAGCCCTAACGCTGCATCAAGCGTAATGGAATTTCGCCTTACACTTCAACTGAAGTGCATTGCTCGGCTTCTTTCTCGATTACGAGGATGACCACTAATGGCACACCACAACCCACCCCATCCCGGCGAGTTCCTTCAGGAGCTCTACCTCGAACCTGGCAACATCTCCATCCGCAAACTGGCTGGCCGCCTGCAGGTTTCTGCTTCAACCCTGCAACGCTTGATCAGCTGCCAAAGCCGCCTGACACCGGACATGGCCCTGCGTCTGTCGCGCGTGGTGGGCCGGAGCGCCGAAAGCTGGCTGGCATTGCAAGACCACCACGACCTGTGGTCGAAAAGACAACAACTGGATCTTTCAGGCCTCCATCGCCTCGAGTGGTTGCCAGCTTGAACTCAGATATCGCTGCAGCGCTCGTAGAGCGCCAGGTTGTTGCCACCAAGAAGTGGATTCCATTGCTCTCTGGTTGCAGCTGGCAGCATCGCGGCGTTAGTTCAGAGGCTCACGTGGCAGTTCCGGCTGACTCACTGAGCTGCAACAGAAGGCCAAGCGCCACCGAGACCCAATTCCAGATTCTGAACAGACCATTACGAAAAACAGCCACCGTGCTCGCCAGTCGAGGCTGGTTTGCAGTTCGCTTTCGGGGCGGATCGAGTTGGGGGCGGCTATGGGGCGTGAACACCAATGGACCAAGTACTCTCCCCTAGCCAAAGCACGTCATGCCACGGTGGCCGGCCGCGAAGATGCGGTCGTCATGGCTGGGTCCAGAGGCAGCGGCCCACCCGCTGCACATGGGCCTCCAGCTCGGCGGGCAGCTCATGGCGCAGCACCAGATCCACCTGCCAGGGAAGGCACAGATCATCCACGGCGTTCAGCAGCCGCAAACGATCGCTGTGGCCCAGCTGCGGGGCCTCCAGGCAGAGATCCAGATCAGACCCTGGCTGCTCACGCCCCATCGCCCGCGAGCCGAATAGCAAGATGCTCCGAACCTGCGGCTGTGCCGTGAGCACGGCCAGGAGCCGCTCTTGCGCCTGTGCCGGGATGTTCATGGTGCTTCCTCCTGAACCCGTTGCTCCAGCCTGCTGCGCAACTGCTGAAAACAGGGCAGGTAGCAATCGATGATCTGGGCCGCAATGGCATCTGCCGTGGCGCGGTTGTAGGTGTGGCTGGTGAGATTGCGGTCTTGAAGCATCAGCATCCAAGCTTCGCCCTGCTCGATCAGGCCCAGACGGAAGGCTTCGCGCAGGGTGTCACGCGATCCCAGCAGGGAGACATCACCCTGGCTGCGCAGCAGATCGCGCAAGGTGTTCCAAGCCAGTTCATAGGTGTATTCGAATGCCTTGATCAGCCCCTGCTGCTCGCGTTCATTCAACGCCGGAGGCTCCAGGAAATCCTCCA
>CAMDSS010000061.1 GCA_945907085.1 Cyanobium sp. NIES-981
CCGATCAATAAGAACTCTTCAGCTCTTGTTGGAGCGCCCCTGGTGATCGTTGCTAAAGCAGGAAAGAATAGCACCAGGCTGGAGAAGTTTGGTGCCATAAGGCCCATGCCAATTGAAAATGCCCGGAGGTCGGAGTGCTTCGAGGCCGACTGACTTGATGTCTTGTCCTTCCGTGGACCTTTGAGCAACAGGTTGGTGCCGAGGCCAAGCATCACTAACCCCATCAACAACCTTAAAAACACTGAAAACCAGTCGGTTCCATCGTGGTTATTCGTGGGAAAGGTGTGGCCAAGACTCAGGCCGATCACTAGCCAGATCGCAACCGCCAGGGCATTACCCGCTGCATACATTGCGCCCCGCCTGACTCCTGCCGCTGGTTCAACAAGGCAATAGATCTCTCCCATCAACACGACTGGGCTGGCCGCCGCTCCCAGGGCCAGGGGCAGTATCTCCAGGAGTAATGGTTCGCTCAAAGATTTTTATCTTTTAAGACTTGACCCATTCTCTCGTAAATGGGGATGGCCATCTGGGCCCAAGCCCCCCCCCCAGCCACGAGTTGCTCTCGTGGCTGGCAAGCTCTCCCTTGGTAAAAGGAAAAGAAATCCCCGCTTTTGACCGAGACCCTTGTCAGTGACTGAAGCCGGTGATCGGATTTGAACCGACGACCTACTGATTACGAATCAGTTGCTCTACCCCTGAGCTACACCGGCAGAGCTTCGAAACTAGCATTGAGTCTCCAGCTGCCTTTGGGCCCATTGAATGGCTTCTAAGCCGGATTCCCTCGATCCCGAGCTCAAGGCTCGGCTGCTGCTGGAGGCCCGAACCCCATGGCGTGGTTTGAGGCGGGGCCTTTGGTTTGCCCTGGTGGCATCTGCTGGTCTGGGGCTAGCCACCATGGCGATGCGTGCCTCCAGCGGGATTGATGTGCCCCTATCCGATTTGGGGATCCAGGTCGGTGCCCTCAGCCTCTTCGGCAGCCTCCTCTGGTTCGATCGCAACCGCAGTTGACTCGAGCTGGGCGGCATCCAGGTGGGCGGATTCCAGGGGGGTGAACTCCACATCGGTGATCTCAGGGTCCCCAGATTGGAGCCCATCGGGGCAGTCGGGGGGATTTTCTGCGGGGGCTACGCCAACGTTCTGCTGTTGGTCCTCGGTGGGCGCTGCCGGCTCTTCAGCTTCAGGCTCTTCAGCTTCAAGTTCCTCAGAGGAACTGATCGCGATCACCTCAGCGACTAAGGCTGCTTCTCCGGGCTCTTCCCCCTGGGGTTCGAGGGGCATTTCCCCCTGGGCGTCCTCTGGTTTTTCCCACTGGGCTCTAGTGGGCCCTTCTGGCTGTTGGAGCAATTCTGGAGTTGCCGCCTGGGTCAGGGCTGGTAAGCGCAGCCAGGGAAGTCCAGGGCAGAGGGATTGACGGGGCGCAGCAGGTGGGCCACCGGCCCCTGGGGGCGGCAGTGTTGGTTGGTGATTGCGGGCCAGCAGCAGGGCCGCCTGCGCCACCTGTTGCCACTGCCACACCATCAGGGTCAGCAGGGGAGCGACGGCCACCAGGGCCGCCACCCGATTGGGCGTGGGCAGCAGGGCATAGGAGGTGGCCAGCACCGATGTGGTGTCGAGCCACCACAGCAGGGGCAGGAGGAAGGCCGTACCGCTGGCCAGCAAGAGTTTGAGGGGCAGCCCCATGGGCTGCTGGCTGAAGCCCAATTGGTCTGGGGTGCGCAGGCGTACGGGGGTGCAAATCAGCAACAGCGAGAACGGATCCGGGGCCATCCGCCACAACAGCACCGATGGGCCTACGGCCCCAAACGCCCAGGTCAGCACCCGCTCAAGCCCCGGGAAGGGGCCCGGATCGCTGCCGGCTAACAGCAGAAGCACGAGCAAAAGCTCCAGCGGAATGGCCCCAAGGCCAATGAGCTGGAGCCATAGCAGGGGCTCGCTGCGGGCTGTCACGGCGGCTGTTAGGTGCTCAGGGTGCGGCGCTGGGTGACCAGCTTGTAAGCCTCAACCCGATCCCCTTCCTGCCAGCTGTTGAAGCGATCGGTGCCGATGCCGCACTCGAAGCCGGTGGCCACTTCCTTGACGTCGTCCTTGTTGCGACGCAGGGAGTTGAGGTCGCCCTCGTACACCTTCTCCTTGCCGCGGAATACCCGCACCTTGCAGTTGCGTTGCAGCTTGCCATTGGTGACATAGCAACCGGCGACGGCGTTCTTGCCAATGGTGAAGACGGCACGCACCTCGGCCTGGCCAAGGCTTTCTTCCACCATTTCGGGTTCCAGCAGGCCTTCCATGGCCATTTGGATGTCCTCGAGCAGTTTGTAGATGACGTCGTAGTCGCGCACATCCACGCCCGTGGCATCGGAAGCCCGCTTGGCACCGGGGGCCATGGAGGTATTGAAACCAATGATCACAGCACCAGATGCAGCCGCGAGGTCGACGTCCGTTTCGGTGATCTCGCCTGGGGCGGAGAGCAACACCCGCACCTGAACTTCGCCCTGGGGCAGCTGTTCGAGGGATCCGAGGATGGCTTCCACGGAACCCTGGACATCCGCCTTGAGGATGAGGTTGAGTTCCTTGAGATCGCCTTCGCTGGCCTGGCTGGACATGGAGGCCAGGGAAACCCGGCGGGAGGCCATCTGTTGGGCCAGGCGGGTGGCTCGGGCTTCGTTGGCGCGATCGCCAACCACAGAGCGGGCTGTTTTTTCGTCGGGGTAAACCTCGAACTCGTCGCCGGCGGTGGGCACTTCGCTGAAGCCCAGGGCTTCAACGGCGAAGGAGGGCCCAGCTTCTTTAACCCGCTTGCCGGTGTCATCCACCATGGCTCGCACCTTGCCCAATACGGGGCCTGCCGCCAGCACATCTCCAGCGCGCAGGGTGCCGTTTTGCACCAGCAGGGTGGCGACGGGGCCCTTGGCTTTGTCGAGGTGGGCCTCGATCACGGTGCCCTTCGCCATTCGATCGGGGTTGGCCTTGAGGTCTTCCACCTCGGTGACCAGCAGGATCATCTCCAGCAACTTGTCGACGTTCTCGCCCTTAATGGCGCTCACGGGCACCATCACGGTGTTGCCACCCCAGTCTTCGGCCACCAGGTCGAGACCGGAGAGCTCCTGCTTCACCCGTTCCGGGGAGGCTCCTTCTTTGTCGATCTTGTTGATCGCCACCACGATGGGCACCTCAGCTGCTCGCGCATGGCTGATGGCTTCCAGGGTTTGGGGCCGCACGCCGTCGTCGGCCGCCACCACCAGCACGGCAACGTCGGTCACCTTGGTACCGCGGGCGCGCATGGCCGTGAAGGCTTCGTGGCCCGGCGTGTCCAGGAAGGTGATTTTGCGTAGTTCCCCAGCGTGGGGAACCTCCACTTGGTAGGCACCGATGTGCTGGGTGATCCCCCCGGCTTCGCCGGCGGTGACGCGGGTTTTACGGATCGAATCGAGCAGGCTGGTTTTGCCATGGTCGACGTGGCCCATCACGGTCACCACAGGTGGGCGACGGATTAGGTGGGCGAAGTCGCTTTCCTCGATCATCTCCACCGTCTTTTTGGCGGCTTCTTGAACGTCGTCTTCCAGCACCGGGACGCCGAATTCCTCAGCCACGGCTTCGATCGTGGAGAGGTCAAGGGTTTGGGTCACCGTGGCGATGACACCCTTGAAGAAGAGGCTCTTGATGATCTCGGAGCTCTCGACGCTGAGCTTGTCGGCGAGCTCCTGCACCGTGAGGTTGCCCTCCGGCACCACAAGCATTTCCGGCCGGACCTGCTTGGCTTCGCGGGAAGCGCGGAGCTCCATGGCGCGGCGGCGCTGGCGCTGGCGGGTGGTTTCCTTTTTGCGCTTGCGCATGGCCGCCATCGGTTTGGCGGCTGGGGCCCCGGGGGTGCGGGGCTTGGCAGGCCTGGCCAGGCTGGCCTGCAGCACCATGGCTTCCTGCTCACCGGCGTAGCCACCGGTTTCAGCTGTTAGCGCATCATCGTTTTCGCCAATGATGTGCACCTTGGTGCGCTGCTTTTGCGGGGTCCGGCTGCGCAGGGCCTCCAGCTTGGCGGTGTCGTCCCAATCGGGACGGCGGGGACGGCCTGCGGCTCCCGCAGCCGTGGGCGCACGGAATCCGGGGCGGCGGGGGGCGGCTGGTGGTGTGGCGGTAGGCCGCACCAGATCCGGCGCTCCTGTGCCGCCCCCGGGGGCAGCAGCTCCTGCTTCGGTGCGCTCACCGGCGCGCCTGGGTGGTGGGGCAATGGGGCGACCGGGTCCGGGTTTTTGCAGCTGCATGAGCTCCCCAGGAGCCATGGGCTTGCGCATGCCCGTGGGCATCCCAGGACGGCCAGGGGCGGCGGGACGGTTGCCACCGGCGCCAGCTGGACCAGCGCTATCGCGGCGAATGGGTTTGCCGACCAGTTCCAGGGGGCTGGGGGCGGGACGGCCCGGGACTGCTGGGCGGTTGCCACCGGCTTGGCCTGGGCGAATCGGGGCGGGCGTGCCGGAGCGTTGGGGTTGGGGCGGGCGCTGGCTCAAGGGGGCGCGGCCGGCCGGCGGTGCGGGACGGCTGCTGGTGCCCGCCGGTGCGCCGCTGACGGGACGGCCGACCAGTTGGGGCTTGCCAGGGGCTGGGCGGCTCGGCAGTTCGGGTTTACGGCTTGGAGCGGGAGCCGCTGAGGCAGGTCGGGCTGGCGGTTTCGATGCGATCACCACCGGCTTCGGCATCGGCGGCTTGCCAGCGATCACCGGGGGCTTGACTGCGGTAGCAGCGGGCTTGCCCAGGGGAGCCGCTGGCTTGGCGGCAGGAGCTGCTGGTTTGGGTGAGGGGGTGATCGGCCTTGCCGGCACTGCTGCCGCGGGCTGGCCAGCGATTGCAGGGGGCTTGGCTGGGGCCGCAGGCTTGGCCGGAGTTACAGGCTTCGCTACCACCACGGGGGGCTTGGCTGGGGCCGCAGGCTTGGCCGGAATGACAGGCTTCGCCACGACCACGGGGGGCTTGGGCGAACTTGGGGCGGCGGGGCGTGCCGGTGCGGCCGGTGTAAGTGGGGCGGCAGCAGGCGTGGCTTCTGCTTTCTTCACCGACAGGATTGCTTTGCTAGGTGCCGCGCCGGCGGTTGCTCCGGCGTTGGGTTGAGCTGAGCCGCCTTTTGAGATCAAGGATCGGATCTTCGCTGCTTCGTCGTCGCTGATCGAGCTGCTGTGGCTTTTCGCGGCAACACCAAGCTGGATGGCGGCATCGAGCACGTCCTTGTTATCCAGGCCCATGTCCCTGGATAGCTCATAAATTCTGACTTTGCCGCTGCTGGTCATTAAGGTCTCCAGTGGTCGGGTCCCAAGGGCCGCCCGTTAAGGGGCCGAGGGGAACCAGGCCGCACGCGCTTGGCGGCCAGTTGTCATCTTGCCTCAGAGGCGGGATCAGCGCTGGTATTCAGTCGCTGTTCGAGAGTCTCGACGATCGTTTCAGCAACCTGGCAGCGCAGGGCCCGTTGCAGTCGTTTGCGTCGTTTCGCCTCCTCCAAACACACCTGATTGGGGCAGAGGTAGGCCGAACGGCCCATCCCCTGGTCCAACCCGATTCCCCCTTCGGCCAGTCTGATGATTCGCCAGAGCTGCTGACGGTTCAGCAACTCTCGGCAGCTCACACAGCGCCGAAGCACGGGTTTGGGTTTCACCGGGCCCCATCCGTGGCGCCGATTTCAGCTTCGCCTTCAGAAATGACGTCTTCAGGGGCGAGTTCTTCAGCTTCAGCGGAGACCTCTTCAGCTGAAACCTCTTCGGCGTAGTCCGCTTCGGCTTCGACCTCTTCCTCATACCCATCTTCGTCTTCGGGCAGCGGATAGAGCTCCCGCAGCCGGGCATCTTCTTCGGCCCGGAGGGCCTGTTCCGCTTCAAGGCGGGATTCGGCTTCGGCCTGAAGGGCTTCTTCCTCCTGGCGCTGGGCGACCAACTCCGACACCACGGCGTCTTCGCTGACCTGGTCGTACTCGGTGGCGTTCTTGATGTCGATCTTCCAGCCGGTCAGGCGGGCCGCCAGGCGCACGTTTTGACCTTCCCGACCAATGGCCAGGCTGAGTTGGTCGGGCGGCACCAGCACGTGGGCGTGTTGGCCTTCGGGGTCAACGAGGCGAACCATTTCCACCCGGGCTGGGCTGAGGGAGTTGGCGATGTACTGCCCAGGATCGGGAGACCAGCGGATCACATCAATCTTTTCGCCGCGCAGCTCATTCACCACCTGTTGGATGCGGGAGCCCCGGGCGCCGATGCAGGCACCGACGGGGTCCACTTCCCGCTCGACGCTGTCGACGGCCACCTTGGTGCGGGGGCCGACTGAGCGGCTGGGGGGATTGGCTTCTCTGGCCACGGCCACGATGCGGACGGAGCCTTCCTGGATTTCAGGGACCTCGTTTTCAAACAGGTAGACCACCAGGCCGGCGTTGGACCGGCTCACAAACAGCTGGGGACCGCGGCGGGCGATTTCGCTCACTTCCTTCAAGAACACCTTGAAGGTGGCGTTTGCCCGGTAGTTGTCGTTGGGGAGTTGGTCGCGGCGGGGAAGCTCCGCCTCCACTTCAGGCCGGCCCAAGCCCGAACTCACGGCCATGATCACGGACTGGCGCTCAAAGCGAATCACCCGGGATGTCAGGACGGGATCTTCCAGGTCCGCAAATTCCTCTTGGATCATGCGGCGCTGTTGGTCGCGCAGCTTCTGGGCCAACACCTGCTTGGTGGTGGAGGCGGCCATGCGACCGAAGTCGTCTTTTTCTGGGGTGACATCAAGCACCACCGTGTCGCCGATCTGGGCGTCTTCGGCCACCTGCTGCACCTCAGCCAAGGCGATTTGGTGGTCTTCGCTTTCGATCTCTTCAACGATGATTTTTGAAGCCAGGACCCGGTAGCCCTCCTCCTCGAGATCGAGGCCCACATCGAAGTTGGAGAAGTAGTCCTCCTCAAAGGGGTCTTCGCTGATGCCCAGGTACAGGGTGCGCCGGTAGCGCTCGTAGCCCTTGAGCAGGGCCTCGCGCAGGGCGGCCTCCACCACGGCAGGCGGCAATTTCTTTTCTTCGCTGATGTCCTCGATCAGGTTGTTCAGACCGGGGAGAAGAACCAGAGCCATGGATCAGGGGAGGGAAATGGTCAGGAGGCGAGACAGGTTTGAAAAGCTGGTCACTCGGTGGGAGTCACCAGCCGCACGCTGATCAAGTCACAGCGTGGGATGCGCTTGGTGCGGCCTCGCAGGTTGAGGTGCACGGAGGTGTCGTCGCGTTCGAGCAAAAGCCCTTCGCTGCAGACGGTTTCGCCTTTGGCATCGCGGAATTGCACTTCGATCGGGAAGCCGCGAAAACTGCGGAAATCCCGGTCGTCCTGCAGCTCGTCGCTGACACCAGGACTGCTGACTTCCAAAACATAGGCGTCAGCGAGCAGTCCGGCCGCATCCATCGCCTCGCCGAGGGGTGCGCTCAAGGAGGCACATTCGTCGAGGCTGATGTCGCTGCCATCGGTGCGTTGCACCAGGACCTGGACTGTCATCGGGATGCGATGACTCAGCACTTGAACCCCAACGACCGCAAAGCCGACCTGGGCGGCTGCGCCTTGGGCAAGCCGTTCGAGTTCGGAGTTGAGCGGATCGGGCAAAACTGCTGGTGCAGGTAGGGCGGTGAAGCCCGCCGGCTGCTGCAGTTTTAAAAAACTGCCCTTGGTTCTGGTCTATGGGGTGCAAACCCCAACCGACTGGAATCAAAGGAAATGCCCGCCGGGCATAGCGTCACCTTACGGGATGACCGCTGGCGATTTCAGTCGGCGGTTGGCTCGACCGCCCCGGGCATGGGGGGCAGTTGGATCACGGGGGCTTCGGCGAAGTAATCGTTGGGCTGCACGGTGCCCCGCAGGCTGGTGTCCTGGTTGAGGCACTGCCCCTTTTGCTCATCGCTGCGCAGGTACTGGCACACCCGGGCCCAAAGCTTGGCGCGGGTTCCGGGTGCCCCTTGGCTGAAATGCACCAGGTCGTTGCCCCCCACCATGCCCTGGATTTCCACTTGGCAGAGGCTGCAACGTTGGCGGCTGCCGGGGGGGATTGCGGGCATGGCGTCCTTAAGGAATGGCGAGCAACTTAGGCGGCTTGCATGGGGTGATGGCAACCGTCCCTGGTGCCCGGGCGGTCCCCCTAGCCTGGATCGATTGCTTGTTCGGCTGTCAGCCAAAGGCCCTTGAACTGGTTGTCGCTTGTGTCTGCCCTGCTATTTGGGCTGTTCTCCCTCCTAGGGGCCCCTATGGCGTGGGCCGATCCAGTGGTGTGGGCTGATCCAGCTCCAGAAGCCCTGCCTGCCCCTGCCTTGGTTGCCCAGGCCCCTGGTTTGGTTGCCGAGGCCCACAGCTTTGTGGCCGATGCAGCCAGGGTTGTGGCCCCTGCGGTGGTGCGCATCGACACCGAGCGCGATGTGGCCCGTCAGCCGTTTGATCCGGTGATGCTGGATCCGTTCCTTCGGGATCTCCTCGGCGATCCGGCCGGCAGCATGCGCGAGCGGGGGCAAGGCTCGGGGGTGGTGATTGACGCGGCAAAGGGGCTGGTGCTCACCAATGCCCACGTGGTGGATCAGGTGGACGGGGTGGAGGTCACCCTGGCTGATGGCCGCCAGCTCGATGGCGTCGTCGTTGGAGCTGATCCCGTCACGGATTTAGCGGTGGTGCGGCTCGAGGCCACCCCCCGGCTCAAGGCAGCGCCCTTGGGGGATTCCGAAGCCCTCGTGGTGGGGGATTGGGCGATTGCCATGGGGAGTCCCTATGGCCTGGAGCGCACCGTGACCCTTGGAATCATCAGCAGCTTGCACCGCGATATCCACAGCCTGGGCTTTGCCGATAAGCGGCTTGATCTGATCCAAACCGATGCGGCGATCAACCCGGGCAATTCCGGTGGGCCCTTGATCAACGCTCGCGGCCAGGTGGTTGGCATCAACACCCTGGTGCGTTCCGGGCCTGGGGCTGGCTTGGGTTTTGCGATTCCGATCAACTTGGCCAAGGGCGTGGCCCAGCAACTCAGCGACGGCGTCCAGGTGCT
>CAMDSS010000062.1 GCA_945907085.1 Cyanobium sp. NIES-981
CCATCAAGGCCAAGGATTTCAAACTGCTGCCCCTGGGGATGCTGATGGCCATGGGCAGTGTCTGGGGCATGGGCGCCAACGACAGCTACCTGTTTCGCTATCTACCCCTGGGCTCCATGCATGCCGCCCTGGGGCTAACGGCCATGGCCATCGGCATTCTGTTGCCCGACTGGATCGGTCCCATCTCGCCCGCCAGGCCTCCTGGGACACCAAGTCCCCAGTGACGACTGGCTCATACTGAAACCCTCCGTTGTGAGTCCGTGGGCCAGCAAACCGTCCAGAGCTACATCGAGGAGCTGCCCCGCTGGCAAGACGGCACTGAATTGGCGGCTCCGCCCCTCTCCAGCATGCAGTGGCTGGTGTGGTCCCTGGCGACGGCGGGCAAATTTTTCGAGGGGCTGATCGTGTTCATGGGCGGCATCGCCCTGCCCCTGGTGAGCGAGCAGTTCGACATGGGCGCCACCGATCGCGGCTTTGTGACCGCCGCCACCCTCTTCGGGATCATGATCGGCGCCCTCACCTTGGGCGGCCTGGCCGATCGCTTCGGTCGTAAGCCGGTGTTCATCGCCGAAATGGTGTTGCTACTGATTGGTTTGGTGGCCGCAGCCTTTAGCCCTAATACCGCCTGGCTGGTGGGCTGCCTGTTTGTGATCGGCCTGGCCCTAGGCGCCGACTACCCCACGGCCCACCTGGTGATTTCCGAGAGCATTCCGGCAAGCATTCGTGGCCGCCTGGTGCTGGGAGCCTTCAGCTTCCAGGCCGTTGGGGCCGTGGTGGGAACAGCCCTGGCGGCGGTGCTGCTGGCTAGCCGCCCCGACCTGGAAACCTGGCGGATCTTCTATTTAATGCCAGTGGTACCCGTAGCGCTGGTGGTGTGGGGCCGCCTGTTTCTGCCGGAAAGCAGCCACTGGTTGATCAGCCGCGGCGAAGTGGAAGAAGCAGAAAACCACCTCGAGCGTTTGCTCAATCGCCAAGACGTTGCCCTTGCGGTGGAGCCCACTGCTGATGGTTCAATCCGCGACCATTCCAAGCCCGCCGACTGGCGAGAACTCTTCCAAGGCCGGCTGCTGAAAGCCACCACCCTGGCGTCCCTGCCCTGGTTCCTCCAGGACCTCTCCACCTACGGCATCGGCATCTTTACGCCGGTGATCATCGCCGCCGCCTTTGGCGTGCAGTCGGGCGACCACAACGTGGTGAACGTCATCCGTGACGACCTACTCGCTGCTCGGGGCACGGC
Organism: Cyanobium sp. NIES-981; assembly: GCA_945907085.1. Taxonomy (GTDB): domain Bacteria; phylum Cyanobacteriota; class Cyanobacteriia; order PCC-6307; family Cyanobiaceae; genus Cyanobium_A. The sequence continues at coordinate 1,238 of CAMDSS010000062.1, forward strand.
CCTGATCGATGTGGCCTTCCTGGTTGGGATCGGTGTGGCGATCGTTTTGGCGGATCGCTGGGGGCGGATCCCCCTGCAGATCCTCGGCTTTATCGGCTGTGCCCTCGGCCTGGTGCTGGCAGCAGCGGGCGCCGGCTCCGCTGAGACAGCCAAAAATCTGCCCTTGATCGTGGTGGGTTTTGTGCTCTTCCAATTCATGACCAACCTGGGCCCCAATTCCCAGACCTACCTGCTGGCAGGGGAGGTGTTCCCCACCCGGCTGCGGGGCCTGGGTGCCGGCGTCGCCGCCGCCGCGGGCAAGGTGGGCGCCGTGCTCACGGCCTTTCTTTTTCCGGTCTTACTCACCCGTTGGGGCACCCAGACGTTGCTGCCCTTGCTGGCGATCACCTCCCTGGTGGGGGCCGCCATTACCTGGTTCTACCGGATCGAAACCAAGGGCCTCGATTTAGAAAGGCTGCATTGATTGGATTGCGCGTATGTCCTTGCTGAGCAAGCTCAAACACCACGGCCGCACCATTCAGCAAGACAGCCAACACACCCCCTGGTATGAGCTCTGGCGCCAGCCGCTGGCGCTCCTGATCCGCATGCCCTGGCCCCTGTTTTTCCTGGCCATGGGCCTGATCTATCTCGCGGTCGTCCTGGTGTTCACTGCGATCTTGAGTTTTGACCAGAAGCACCTGATCGGTGCGGCCACCATGGCCCTGCCCAGGCCTTTCCTCTTTGCGGTGGATGCGTTCTTTGCCAATGGCTTCGACGCCATCGTTCCCGACTCACTCTTCACTTACCTGGTGGGAGTGGTGGACATGATTGCTGGGCTGATCACCCTTTCCACCCTCACAGCATTGGTGTTTTCCCGCCTCAGCAGCAACGACATGCCCCTGCGGTTTAGCCGCCATCTCTGCATCACCAGCCTCGACAAGGGTCACCTGTTCTGCCGCTTTGTGACCAGCGATCCCAGCCAATGGCTGAACGTGAGCTACAGCCTCACCCTGATCCTCGATGACGAAGTAGAACCTGGTGTGTGGCAACGCCGCACCCGCTCCCTGGCCCTGCTAAACGGAGGCACCCCCCAGCTCAGCCAAACGGCCACCCTCACCCACCCCCTGGATGTCAACAGCCCAATTCAGCACTTCGGCATAGACGAGCTCAAACGCCGCAATGCGGTGCTGATGCCGCTGGTGGAGGGGGTGGATGAGATCACCGGTGCGGGCCTACTCCAAACGCACCTCTACCGGATGGCAGACGTGCTGAGTGGTCGCCGTTTTGGGAATCTAGTCAGCGAAGATTCCCAGGGCCGCAAGCGGGTGGACATCAATCGGCTCAACCAGGTGGTGCCAGTTTGAGGGTGACTCACCAGCCCTTGATCGGGCTCACCGGGAGCTAATCCCCCTGGCCGCAGTCAACAGAGCCGCCTTGGTGGCCCCGTACACCTGGTCGGCTTCGGCGGGGCTGGTTGCCACGCAGGTCATGCCGAGCTTGCCGAATTCCGAAAGGCAGCCCAGCAGGTGAAACACACTGCCGCGCAGGCGGGCTGGATCGTAGTGAAGGCTGGCCTCGGCCACGATGTCGATCAGGTCGGCAGGGAGCAGGCCCCGCAGCTGGGGGTCGACCAGGTTGTCGGTGGCGCGGTAATGGAGCGGCTGGCCCGTGGGCGCCAAAAACAACCCCGTGGCGGGATCGAGCTGGCCGGTGGTGATCGCCCGCAGGGCCATGTAGGGATGGGTGGTGCCGCCCTGGCGCAGGTTCACCTCGATGGCCTGTACATCCCAAACCCCGTTGATCCGCCGGGCGATGAAATCCACCGCGTAGCGCTCAAGGCAGCCCTCCTGGGCCAGGGCTTCGCCCACGGCCTGGCCATGGCGCACCAACGCCACCCGGTAGGCGTCGTCTGCCGGAAAACAACAGCCCAGGTAGGTCTGGCCGCTGGCACCGCCCAGGATCTGTTCATGGGTGGACAGCACATCCACCCCGCCGCCCGGATGGATCGTGCCCTGCACGCTGGGGGAACTCAGGGCCTCGCCGCCCTCAAGCCAGGCTTCCACCAGGGCACCCTGCTGCACCACCAGCTCCCGCCAGGAGGCCGGAGGCATCGGCAGCTGCTCCAGGGCCGAGCGAATCACCCGTCGCCGTTCCCCCGCCGAGAGCCCCTCCAGCTGGAGCGGTTCCAATTCAAACGGGGCATTGCCCTCGCCGCTGAAGCCCTCATTGAGCTTCACCACACAGCGCCGTAAACCCGGATGGGCCTCCCAGAGCTCGGCGGTGGCTTCGGCGAGGTCATCAAGGTTGAACACCAGGGCGCTACCCGGGGGATGGGGCACCCCGCAGCGGGCAAAGAGCTCGCGGCTTCCGGCCTTGCTGCCCCAATAGCCCAGGGCTGGATCGGTGCCCAACAGGGGCACCTGCAACACCTCCGAGAGCTGCTTTTCCAGCTCCGTCACCACGTAGCAGGCCATAAAGCTGCGTCCAGGCCGCAGCATGTCCTTGATCCGCGCCAACAGGGCTGGCCGCTCGAGCAGTTTTTCCGTGAGCGGGCGGTTGGAGGCGTCGTCGGCATCAAACAGATGCAGGCGCCGGCGGGCATGGGAGGTGGGCACCCCCGGCAGGAGCTCCAACACCGAATCCACCACCAAATCGGGCAGCAGCTTGCTGGTCACATAAACGGCCCGAACCCCGGGATCCCGCAGGCGAATCAGGGAGAAGAGCTGGCGCTCCTCGTAGTGGTGGGCCCCGGCAATCAGGCCCATCTGGGCGGCGTCCATCGTGAGCGAGGGCACCATGAGCAGATCAAAATCCGCCCCGCTGCCGTCGTACTCCCGGCCCCATTCCGGGCGCAGCTGCTGCTGGAGTTCGCGGAAACTAAGCGCCATCAGGCTTCAGCCGCCAAGGGCAAGGCATGGAGTGCACCTAGCTTCCCAGCTGCAGGAACCAGGCTTCAGAATGGGGCAGTCTGATGTTGTGGATCCGATGGCCCCGCGCCTGCGCCCTGCCCTGCTTGCCCTCGCAACCCTGGCCAGCACAGCGGCCTGCCTGCCGGCCCTGGCGGCTCCCTTCAGCTACAACCCCGTCTCCTTTACCGGCTTCGCCAACGAGACCTACCGGCTGCAAGGCAAGGATGTGTTCTTCAAAAACCTGGGCCCCTGCGTCAAGGAGGGCCAGGGCGGCTACCGCTGTCTGGGCGGCGAGGCCCTGATTGGCGTGCCCCAGCAAAACGGCCGCAACTTCTGCAAGGTGGGGGCGGTTTGGTACGTGCCCTTGAGCCGCACCGTGCAATACCGCACCACCACCTGCAGCTTCCGCAGCGACAAACAGCGGGTGCTCGATCAGAGCCAAGAACTGCTACGCAAGGGGCTCGACACCCTGGAGAACTACACCAAGTAGTCGACCAAGGGCAGCGGTGGCTGACCGCAGGCCCGGCGGCACTCAAGCCACTCCGCCAGGCCCACCCCGCAGCGATCGGCAATCTCCTGATCCAGCAGGCCAAGCTGGTCGTAGCGCTGGGCCCGCTGCCACAGCTCCCGGAGGCGATGGCTGATGCGGGGCAGATAACGGCTATCGCGCAGGTAATGGAGCAGTTCCCCCTTCACCTTGGGCACCACATAGCTCGAAGCCTTCCAGCCCCGCTTGGGATCAAAGCCCATGGCGGCCTTACACAGGCCCTCATAGGCGGGGCCGATCAGGTCGTCGAAGGGCACGGCGGTGCGTCGGGCGAAGGCATGGGCCTGGTGGCGGGCCAAGTTGAGATGGGTCACCGCAAATTTGCGTTCGGCGTTCGTCATCACACGGCGAGCTGCTGGAGCCATGGGAAAAGGCAGGGAAGAGAACACAGGAATTTGGGGCCAAACAATCGGAAAGCATTCCAAAGAAACCCGGGTCTTTGCCCCGCAACCATTCCCCAAAAAGCCTGATCAATACAGGGATTGCCCCACAACACTGCAGGCCCCGATCCCACAACTGTGGGCTTGGGAGCTCAATCGCTGTGGAGCTCTTTTGCCTATCGCTGTGGGCAGCGAACTGCCGCGGCCGATGCGATGACAGATGCCGTTACCCATTGCATCCATCCCAGCCATGGCCGCCCAATTACTGATCACCCGTCACCACCGCCAAGCCCTACGCAACGCCTGCGAGCGAGGCTTTTGGATGCCCCTGGCCCTACCAGGGGACCAAGCCCACAGCGTCACCCACCTCACCGCCCTGACGCCCGGGGGCACCACCATTGCGGCGATCGCCCCCGTCACCGGCATGGAGCCCTGGTCCGACGCCGATGGGATCGAATCCTTTCTGCCCTTTCTCGGAGAGCGGCAGGTGCTGGCCAAGCCCATCCCCCTAGGCCACCACGGCCCGCTGGAGCAATGGCTGCCCAAAACCCGGCACCAACTCCAATTGATTCCGCTGGCAGCCCTGTGGGCACCCACTTCCCTGGGTGAAACCCTGCGGGCATGTCTCAGCGAAACAGTTGCTGCAACTCGCGCTGCGTAACCAAACCATGGAAATAGCACCACAGCACGGCCTGGGGGCGATCACGCACGCCGATCTTTTGGTAGGCCTCGCTTAAATAACGGCGCACGGTGTCGTGGCGTAGATCCATATGGGCTGCAATTTCCTTCGTGTTGTAGCCCTTGCCGATCCGCTCCAGCACCGCCCGCTCCCGGCGGCTCAAGCAACTCGGGCTGCCAAAACGGCTGCCCGAATGGCTGGGTTGGCGCAACTGGGCCGCAAAGCCGGCATCCACAAACGAACCGCCATGCAACACGGCCGAGAGGGCGCTCAGCAGCTGGCCATTGCCGACGGCATGGCTGCAACACAGCCCCTGAACCCCCTCCTCGGCCAACGCCTTGAGCCGGAGGGGATCCGTGCTGGCATCGAGCACGGCCACCACCAGCAGCGGGCGGCCAGCAAGCCTCGGGCGCAGCTGCATGATTAATTCCAACACCGAGCCATCGGGGAGGTCATCGGTGCAAGCCAGCAACAGGGGCCCTTGCTCGGGAATGGGCAAGGCCAGGAGGGCCTCGATCGAATCGGCCCAAAGATCAATTCTTGGATAGGCCACCACCGCCAGGGACAGCAGGGCATGGGAGCCCGTGCAGGCCAGCACCGTGAAACCCTCCAGGGCTGGTTCTAGGGCGGCCATCTGGGCAGGCAGCCGGCGGCGGATATCAGCGGAGACACCGAAGAATGGCGCGGGAAACGTCACACCCAGGCAGCAAACAGAGCCAAGATGCCGCTAATTCAGAAACCCACAAGTGGGGCGTCAAAAAATAACGGCCCCTGCCGCCTTGGCGGTTCGAGCCACCACCAGATGCTGCTGCATTTTGGCTAGGGCCCGGTGCTCGAGGTCGGCCAGGCATCCCTGACCCAGCGCCAACCGCCGGGCGATTTGACGGGTGTTCAGGGGCTTGGTGCGCAGGTAGCGGTAGCGAATCAGGTGACGCTCTTGGGGCGTCAGCAGAGCCAGCAACTCCCGCACCGCCACAGCCCCCAGCCAGGCCTCAGGTAAGGGCTGGTGGGCAACCTCCAACTGGGCATCATTCAATTGGTCATCCTTCAATTGGTCATCCTCCAACTGGGCCAACTCCAGCTGGAGCTTGAGGCCGCGCACCGTTGCGCTGTGGTGGGCGAGAAAGGCAGCCCGCAGCCACGGTGTGGCATAGGTGGCAAAGGTGATGCCGCGGCAAGGATCAAACCGCTCTGCCGCCCGCTGGAGCTGGATGGCGGCCTCCTGAAACGCATCGGCACTGGGGGCGCCGGCCGCCATGCGCCCCCAGGTGTGCACGATCAAGCGCAGGTTGTGGCGCACCAAGTGATCGCGGGCACGGCCACCGCTCTTGGCCACGGCCATGGGAGCCATCCCGGGGCCACCGGGCCACTGCTGCCAGCGTTGAATCCGGCGCGCCAATTGGAGCACCGTGCTCCCGGCGAGCGGGTGGTAGTGGCAGCTGGCCCGCAACCAATCGGCCAAACCAGGATGGAGGGCAAGGGAAGCCATGGCCACTCAGACCGACTTCTGCTGGGGTGATGCCGCAAAAACGGCGGCTTGGCCAGCCAGTACTGAACCGCCCAGGGCCAGGCCGGCCAAGAGGCCAATCCCCTGGGACACCGCATCGTCGATGCGCTGCTGGGAGGGATCGCAAAAGCCCAAGGCCGGCTGCACCTGCAGGTGGCGGTTCACATGGAGGCCCGATAACACCAGGCAATGGAGCAGGCCCAAGCCCAGGGTGACCCCCTGGAATCCCAGGATCCCTGTGGCAATCCAAACCACCAAACGGCGACAGTCCATCGAAGCGGAAGCAATGAGCTCCCTAGGGTTCCGGCGCACTCAAGAATCCAAGCACCCCAGGCCTTTTGCCGGGTTCGGAACCCTAAGGCGCCTTTGAAATTCAAGCCCCATGGCCCTCACCCCAGCCGGCTACCGCCTGATCCAATCCTGGGAAGGTTGCCGTTTACAGGCCTATCCCGACCCCGCCAGTGGCGGTGCCCCCTGGACCATTGGCTATGGCCACACCGGACCCGAGGTCAAACCAGGTCTGGTGATTAGCCAGCCGCAGGCCGAAGCCTGGTTCCGAAGCGATGTGGGCCGCTTTGAGAGCGCTGTCGACCGCTGCCTCAAACCCCACTGCCAGCTGGGCCCCCAGCAACGGGATGCCCTGGTGAGCTTCTGCTTCAACGTGGGGGCAGGGGCCTTCACCGCCAGCACCCTGGTGCGCCGCCTCAAGGCCGGGGAAGGGGCCGCCACCGTATTGGCCCAGGAGCTGCCGCGCTGGGTGCATGGTCCCCATGGACCGCTGCCTGGCCTGGTGAACCGGCGCCAAGCCGAGCTTCTGCATGCGCGCAAGGCCTGAGAAGGCCCGCCGATGCCAAGGCCGCAGCCGCGGCCTTCTTTAGAAATACAGAGGTCCTGGCACTTTTAGGTATTACTCGATACATTGCAAGAAACGCATAGAACCCTTGCGCGTTACCCACCTCGAAGACGAGCACCTCATCAGCCTGAGCTCCCAGGAAGCTTCTGCCCTGGTTGATGCCTGCGCCATGGTGATGGTGGCCGCTGAATCGGTACCCGAGGTGGCGCTTCCGGCCCATGTGACCACGGTGCTTGCCGGCATTTTTGAGCAACTCAGCTCCACCGCCAAAGCGGCCCAATCCCACCAGTTGAACCAATCCCAGCAATCGCGCCAATCCAACTAAGCCGGTACGCGTTGGCATTGGACGTCCTGGAGTTGGGCCATCTGGAGCTGGGCTTCAGTGAGGGCTCCTGAACAGCCACCGCTTGAGGGCAAGGGAGACATAGACAAGGCCCAGCAAAATGGGCACCTCAATCAGGGGGCCGATCACCCCGGCCAGGGCCTGCTGGGAGCTCGCTCCCCAGACGCTGATGCTCACGGCGATCGCCAGTTCAAAGTTGTTGCCGGCGGCCGTGAAGGCCAGGGTTGTGGTGCGGGCATAGCCCAGGCCAAAGGAGCGGCCCAGCACAATGGCCAGGCCCCACATGATCAGGAAGTAGAGCACCAGGGGTATGGCCACAACGGCAACCTGCAGGGGATCCGATGTGATCGCTTTGCCCTGCAGGGCAAACATCACAACCACGGTGAAGAGCAACCCATAGAGGGCCCAGGGGCTGAGCTTGGGCAGAAAGGTTTGCTCATACCAACGGATCCCCTTGCTGCGCACCCCGATGCGGCGCGTCAAAAAGCCCGCCGCCAGGGGAATCCCCAGGAAGATCACAACGGC